>JBNJDH010000141.1:0-7945 GCA_051744695.1 Bacteroidota bacterium
TGAAGCCTTGAAGAAATGGCTTCTCGACTTTGCCGGGGACAAAATTGCCGAGGGGAAAAGCTGGAACATCAACCGGGAGATCAGCAACTTTTCGGAAGAAATTTTCAAAGAAGCCTATCAGTCTGTTGCCGGCACGCTATCGGAAAAACTGGCCGACAGAGCGTTTATGTCCCGCTATCTGGGGAAACTGTATCAGATTATCCGCAATTATGAAAGGCGCCTAAAAGAATACGGAGAGAAGGCCCTCAAAATCATTGAAAACCACAACCTGGATATTCAGAATGACTTCAATGGCGGAAGCCGGAGTAAAGTATTGGTTTTCAAAAAAATGGCCGATGGCGAACAATACAAACCCGAGCAGGTTTATGCCCTGCAGGGCAATATTGGTGCCTTTCAGCGGAAAACCAATCCCGCGGGGCTGAATGAAGCTATTGAAAAGGCTTGTAACAACGGGCTTCTGGGTGTCATCGATGAGATCATTCATTTTTTTGCCAGTCAAAACCGCGACTACTACACAGCCAAAGCCATTGTGAAAAATTTTTACACCCTTGGCATCATCAACGATGTGAACCAAAAGATACAGGAAGTCTCGAGGGAACAAAATGTTTTTATCCTGGCTGGCACCAACTTGCTACTGTCCCGCATCATACAGGAAGACGAGGCGCCGTTTATTTATGAGCGGACAGGAGCGCGATACGCGCACTTCATGATCGATGAGTTTCAGGACACATCATCACTGCAATATGCGAACTTTAAACCCCTCATCAAAAACAGCCTGGCGAGTGATGACTTTTCAATGCTGGTGGGCGATGTCAAACAATCCATTTACCGCTGGCGCAATTCAGACTGGAATCTATTGGCCGAACAGGCCGAAAAAGATTTCGGCACTTTCGGATCTGAAGTGTTTACCCTTGATACCAACTGGCGAAGCAGTGCCCGGGTGATTGGTTTCAACAATGACTTTTTCTCTTTTGCTGCTTCTGCCCTTCAGGCCCAATTGCTTCACAAAATCCCGGAAGAAACGGACCAGCAATCGCTCCCTGAAGAGCTTCAAATAAAAATCATTGAAGCATACAGAGACGTGCAACAGAAAACAGCAGCGCACCAACCCGATGATCAGGGCCATGTGAGATTTCAGTTTCTGCAGGGCGAAAATAAAGGCGATTTTCAGGAAGAAGCCACCCGGGCATCAATTGAACATATAGCCCATTTACTCGAAAATGATTATTCTACTTCTGATATATGTGTACTGGTTAGAAAGAAAGATGAAGGCATTTATATTACAAATGCCCTGTTGAGCGGACAATATCATCCAGACGGAGAGCCTTTGCCGGTGATCAGCAATGAAACACTGAAGCTGAATAGCTCACCTGCTGTACTTTTCATCATCAACCACCTGAAATACATTCAGAACCCTGAAGACAAAGTTCTTGAAGCATTCATCCGGCTGCACTGGGAACGAAGCAAACGAGAAGAGGAAGAGCATTTCAATGCCTCGGAAGTTTTTCATGACAGCAGAAACCTCCCCACGTGGGAAGAACACCTGGAATTTTTGAACAGTAACAAACAGCTTCCCCTGTATGACCTGGCCAATGAGCTGGTCAGATTGCTCCCGCTCGAAATTCGTAAGGAACAAGGACTTTACATCCAGGGATTGCTCAATCACATCAATGATTTTTCGTCAAAAGAGGCCGCCGACCTGGAATTGTATCTCGAAGAATGGGACAACCGTGGGCAGAACGAAACAGTAGTTGTTCCCGAGCAACAGGAAGCCATACGGGTGATGACCATCCACAAAGCAAAGGGATTGGAATTTCCGGCTGTGGTTATGCCATTTTGCAACTGGGAAATGGATGCCGGCCGTCAGAAAAATCTCATGTGGTGCAAGCCTTCGCATCCCCCATTCAATGAATTGGATCTGGTGCCGGTCAATTATGAAAAATCATTGCTGGAGTCTCATTTTATGCCCGAATACCTGGATGAGCTGATGCACCAGTATATCGACAATCTTAATTTGCTTTACGTGGCCTTTACCCGGGCGGAAAATTCGCTGACCGGGTTTTGCCAGAAAAAGAAAAAGGAACCTTCTGAGCTGGGGACCGTCTCCGATCTTTTGTGGTTTCACTTTCAGGCCAATGCAACAAAAGAGGACTTCCCCGGACAGTGGGATGATGAACAGAATGAATTCATAACCGGTGCGCCGGAAATCCGGAAAAAGGAAGATAAACAATCCGAAACCACTCCCGCAAACAGGGTCTTCAACACGGAAGAGCTTCCTCCCCTGGAAACACAACCTTTTCGAAATCGCATTTCCATCCATCATGAAAGCAGCGAGTATTTCAACCAGGAAGATGATGAAACCGGGACCAAATATGGGAAAGTCATGCACAGCCTTTTCGAACTGATCGAGACCCGGCGTGATCTGGAAAGTGCATTAAAAACGTTATGGTTCGAAGGAAAGATTGATGAGAATGAATGGGCCGAAATAAAATCTGACATGGAAAAATGGCTTGCTCATCCCGCAGTACAGGATTGGTTTAATGGCTCATACCGCGTACTCACCGAAAAACCCATATTGCACGGAACAATAAAACGCCCCGACCGGGTAATGACGGGAAAAGAAGAAACCGTGGTTGTGGATTACAAATTTGGAAAAACCAATGCCCGCCAGCATCAAAACCAGGTGCGGGAATACATGGAAAAAATAGAGAAAATGGGACATTCATCTGTGAAAGGTTACATCTGGTATGTACCTTATCAGGAGGTGGTCAGGGTTGAAAAAACCCCGGAAAGATTATGATTCTCTGTCCGGGGCCATTTAAATGGAGTTAGAACACCCCGATTTATCGGGGTGCTATTCTCATAGATTCTTCCATATCAGAAGAATTTGTTTCATATGAGATTAGCACCATGCTTTAGCATGGTGATTTCATGGCCGTCACGGCACCAGCTCAGCCCGCTTTTAGCGGGCTTTCCTCTTACTTTTGCAAGAACCTTTAATACAATTGTTTAACAACCCTGCACCTCCCTGTTTAAATCACAGCATATCAGTGTTATACGAGTTTTCTTACCTGTCTGCCGTTATCTTATTACAATCCTGCTATATAAAACAAACTTTGGTTTGTACAACAAGTCTCATTTTTCATAAACCGCCAGGCAGGCATCTAATAATCTAACGATCTATTTCTAAAACAGATCTTTTAGCTTTTCTTTGGCTTCATCCACTTTTTTCTTAACATCCGGATCATCTTTTAACTTGTCGAAAGCCTTTTCAGCCTCTTCTTTGATCTTATCTTTAGCCTGCTCTTTGAAATTTTCATCCAGGTTAACCTTTAAATCCGGGTCTTTCACGGTACCCTGAACCAGGATATCGACCATAACCTCCTGGGAAAAAGAGGATATGTCAGCACCTAAAAGTCCGGCAATGTTGCCAAGTTCCTTTTCAGACACCGGCATTTTGATCACATAATCCATTGTCTGATCCAGCCCCTGAACCCCGGATATTGTCAGATTTTTACCAAACAAACGAGTGGTAAATGGTTTCACAATGACGTCCCCGTTTTCAAGAACAAAGTTGATGGCCAGGTCTTCAGCCCGGGCCTTCCGGTATTTTTCATTATTGAGCATCGTTGCCAGCGAATTCTGAACATTTGAACCGGAAACTTCAACTCCTTGAGATTCAAGAAGGCCACCACCATTAAGCGTGCTTAGAACAGGACTCATATCCCGGCCCATTTTGCTGTTAAATTTCAATTGGGTTGTAACTGTGCCAACGGCTTTTTTGGCAATGGGCATAATCGAATCAACCATGCTAAAGGAATTGGTGGCTTTGTTGATATCGATTGAGCGCAACGCCATATCAAAATCGACAAAAGGATTCAGTGTGTCGGCGGTACTATACTCGCCCGAGACCTCCATTTGTCCGTCAAGCATTCGGGAACGAAGACCATCAAGAATCACGCGTCCGTCTGTAATTCTAATTGTTCCCCGTGTATCGGTCATGACCAGCTTGTCGTACAATAAGCGATCTATATTGCTGTTCAGGGTGAATTGAAGATTTTTGGGCACAATAACCAGTTCCATGTCCGTTGTATCTTCCTCCATCTGAGTGGTGTCCTCTTCGGCTAATTTCATCAGTTCATTGGTGTCCAGCATTTTGGACCGATGATCCAATTGTCCGGAAAGTGTGCCGTCTTTCAATACATAAGAAAGATAATTCTCTACACGGCCCTGAAGATCAAAATCACTTTTGCCCAAAGCACTCTGGAATGTTTTCAACTCCATAAAACGAGGAGTGACCTCAACATTGGCATTGGAAATATGAAATCCTTCGGGCAAATCCGGGGTTTTAAAATAGAAATCATTAAGTTCCAGGTTGCCACTGGCTTCTATATCTTCATACAATTCCTTCTCTACCATTTCATAATCCCCGTTGAGGGACAGGTCTGAAGTTATTACACCCCGCAATTCCATACTATCCATGGGAACCGCCTTGGAAAGAGAAGCCAAATCGATGGTCCCCTTCATGGAACCTTCGTAAGTGGCATTGGATACCGGTGTTTCTACGCGCAGATTGGCATCAAAAGGATTGCCTCCCAATTCAAAATGGAACTCACTGATATCAGTAAGGGTCTGGTCCATGCTCCCGCCGGGGTTATTAACCTGCATATCAATTTGAATATCATCAATAGATTCCGGCAGGTCGGGGTATTGAATGCGGCCGTTATTGACATTCAGCACCACGTCAAAAGCGGGCATATGTTCCTCATCAATATAACGTCCATTTGCAGTGGCTTCAAGTTTAAGGGTGCCGTCGGTTTGGAGGTCTTCAAAATCTTTCATATAAGCTTCCGGCATCATCGACAACAACGTTTTAAACTCGGTTTCTTTGGCCGAAAGAGCCAAATCAAGATCATACCCTTCTTCAGGCATTCCGAAAGATCCGTCAAAACCAAGTGCAAGTTCATTGAAGCGGAATTCATTTTCCTGAAAAGTAAATTCCATATTTTCAAGATCGGCACCAATAATAGCATCCAGCCCCACATTGGCATTTTTCACATACCTGATGCCTCCAAAATCAAGATTAAACCGCTCAATGGTGCTGTTCAGATCCAGATTGGTGGATGATTGGGACAAGTCGCCTGTCATGTTCAGGTCGAAATCGTCAATGCCGGTAAAAAAGTCCATCGTCTGATCATTAAATTGAAGTTGGGCATCACGGATCTCGAAAAGAGTCAGTTGAACTGAGAAGTCAGAAGCAGCAGCCGTATCCTCTTCCACTTCCACTTCTTCGCTTTCGGGCACGATATCCCAATTGGCCACGGAGTCGTTGTTGACTTTCAACCAGGCCCGCGGCCGGTCAACCGTGACCGAATTGATCTTGATGCCGTCGCCTTTTATGGCACTCCATACGTCAACACTGGTGGCAAGAGTGCCCACATGCATCAAAGTATCTCCTTCAAAAGGTTCTTTGTTGACAACAGTAAGTCCGTCAAGTCCCATGGTCAAATCGGGGAAATGACGGAACATTGAGAGATTGAATTTATCAAACGATACGGTGGCCGTTATGTTCTCATTGATCACGCCCGTTACTTTTTGCTCAATTTTGCCTTTGAACAGAGTAGGTATCAACAAGAGAAGTAAAAATATAAGTGCGATGGCACCTAAAAAGATCTGAAAAAATCGTTTCATTGCAGTAATAAATTTAGTTTAGGCAAACTTTGTATTCTGTATTTCAATGTCTTAAATGTACTTTTTTTCAATCAAATTTCAATCAAATTTAAGAAAACAATAAGAATATCCGGATGAACAGATCATTAGATTTTCAAATGCACCCAGAATATTATTTAGCCCTTATGTGTTTGTCTATAAATTCCAATTTCTTGAGTCCGGGTAGAGCGGCGAAACAATGAGCCGCTCTACCCCGGACTCTAAACTGTTACGCCACTTTTGAAAACGCTCATTTACGAGAGTAAAATCCCTGATTTTCAAAAGTGATAAGCCTTGAACTTGAACCTTATAGATCAATACCCCCCTACTTCATAGACGGGCACTTTTTAATAATTCTCTCCCCCCTCTTCTTGCCGGAAATCAACTACAGGCATTTCACAAAAACTATTGTTCATAAAGTTCTTCTTCCATTAAAACCATTCGGCCGATATTCGTGGCATGGCTATTTATCATCCGCAGAAGGTTAAGCAACTCCATATGTACCTTACTTGATTCCACCGATTTGGCAGAGGGTTGCAATAAACGTTTGTAGTGCTGCATTTCAAGATCGAAAGCCATTAGGGCATACTTTCGGTACTTTCGTTTCATCTTCATGGCTTTTTCGGGTTTCCAGTCCTCGAGCAATTGCAGAGCGCGGTTTAATTGTTTCAAACATCGCCGGTGATATTCGCGCAACTCGTTCTCCCCTTCTTTTGAAAAATTGATGTTCCGATCAATCCACTTGTCACCCTGACGGGCAATATTCACGGAGACGATATCGGCAATTTGCTCAAGCTCATTGATCACGTGCATGAACCGATACAATTCATCCGACCAGTTATCAATGGTTTGTTGTTCGTTTAATTTCACCAGATAACGGCTGATCTCTTCCCGGTAGGCATCTACTTTCTTTTCATTTTCATAAAATTGCTCGATAATGCGTGGATCGCGTTTAAAAAAGGGATCCAGGGAATGATCCACCATTTCAACCACAATGTTCCCCATATCGCGGACCTCTTTTTGCAGGAATGGCACTGTCAGTTCGGGAGATTTAAAAAGTTCCGGGGTGAGGTATTTCAGGTCGAAACCTTCTTTTTTCTTTTCAGGGACGATTTTTTCGACAAACTTTCCCATGATTCCGGTAATAGGTAGAAATACAAGAGTCATCACCACATTAAAAATGGTATGGGCATTGGCCAAAAACCTTCCTTCTGATGCATTGGCACCTGAAATCCAGTGGGTAGCAGCTTCCCATGGGTCTAATAACCACACGACAAGCAATACCCCGGCGACCCGGAACAAAGTATTGGCTATGGCCAGTCGCCTTCCCTGCAGGGATGAATTGATAGAAGCAAGCAATGCCGTAACCGTGGTTCCGATGTTGGTTCCCAGAATTAGTGGAAGTGCTTCCGTAAACGTCAGAAGGCCAGTGGCAGTCAGTGTCATCACAATGCCTATAAAAGCCGCACTGCTTTGCATAAGCGCTGTAAAAAGCATGCCGGCAAAAATTCCGGTTACCGGGTTTTTCAGGTATCCGAGCCAGTTGACAAACTTATCAATCTCCTGCAAAGGGGCCATGCCTGAAGACATCAGCTCCATGCCGTAAAACAATATGCCCAGTCCCATGACAAGCTGGCCCGAATAAGACCAAAATCTTTTTCCAAAAGCTTTAAAAAAGAAACCTGCCCCCACCAATAACAAGGCATAATTTCCTACTTTAAAGGCAATCAACTGGGCTGTGAGTGTGGTGCCAATGCCGGTTCCCAAGAGAACGGCAAGAGTTTGCGAAAAGGCCAGCATGGCGGCATCAACAAATCCTACTAAAATGACAGAAGATGCACTTGAACTTTGAAACAAGAAGGTAAGCAATATCCCGAAAACGACTCCGCCGGCTTTAGTGGATGTAAATTTTTCAAGTACATAACGGATGTTTCGGCCTGCCAGACTCTTCATTCCGGCACTTAATTGGTCCATTCCCAGAAGGAACAAACCCAGTCCGCCAATGAGTTGTATGATGATTTGGGTATAATCCATAACTTAGGAACTGCTGAAAAAGTCAGCAGCTCAACTTTTAATTTTTTTACATGTCCTTTTTGGCATTGCCCCAAAAAGGACCAAAAAGGTCTAGTCCGTTTAAACCTATCCTCCCGCGAAACCCAAAATTTCCGGCCATTGCGCGAGGCCGTGAA
The DNA here is from genome assembly GCA_051744695.1 of Bacteroidota bacterium. GTDB lineage: Bacteria > Bacteroidota > Bacteroidia > Bacteroidales > Marinilabiliaceae > Marinilabilia. Next base: position 7,899 of record JBNJDH010000141.1, read on the forward strand.
AGTCCCCCATTTTGGCTTTCCTCTATCCGCCGGCCCGGAAAACGGAC
>JBNJDH010000142.1:0-7912 GCA_051744695.1 Bacteroidota bacterium
AGCCCATACGGGCATTTTCGTCTGCGCCAAACATGCCACCAGGAACCTGTCCAAAAGTGCGACGGATCAGATCATAATTGTTATAAGTGGCTTCAAGATGTGCGGAATCACCTGTCTGCATAAACCACGTGGCCGGTTCCCGGAAACACTGGGCAATATTGACGTTGTGCCAGTTGGGAAGCGTGGAGGGCTGCGTCCAATCGGCCGTATTTTGATGGATTTTCTCAGCCAGTTCCAGAAGCCAGGCTTCTTCGGTTCTATTGTAGAGCCAATACACACTGTAAAGGTTGTCCCCGCCCCGGCTGTTCTCCCAGTAACTGGACAGAAACTCCTCATCGGGCACTTCCATTTCATAACGGAAATAATTGGTCATAAAATCGATCACCCGCTCATCACCGGTATATTCGTAATAATTCTGTAGTGTAAACAACACGATCATATTGGGCCAGTAGTCGATGTGACCGGTTTGATCTGATCGAACTTTAGGCCCAAACCACCCGTCTTCATCCTGGCTGTCAAAAATGGCTTCGATCCATAACATGGCTTCATCCTTCATCTCAGGGTCATCGAAAATAAAAGCCATATCCGAATAACCGCGCAACCAGTAGGGAACTTCTTCCCAACCATGGTCGCCGCCTTCGGCCAGCCAGGCATTGTTGTCTTTTTCGAGCCAGGCACTGATCTCGCCCAGGTTACCGGCCAACCCTTCTTTCTGTCTTTCCAACAGTTGGCCCAGCCAACCCTGTGGTTCAATGCTACCCAGAGGCAGTTTGATGAAATGCGCTGGTTGCAGGGGTGCTTTATTCCCGGGGTAGAATTCGTTTTGTTCTGTCAGGTCCGGCCGAGCTACTACTTTAACCTGGTCGGACGAATTGTTCTGACAACCCGTTAAAATCCCCATGAAAAGCAAGGGCAATATCCAGATATATTTTTTTGAAATCATGCGTTGAATGGTTTTATCGTTCAAATTTGTACACCTAAAACTGCCCTAATCAGGCATCATTCGGTGTCACTTTTAATTCAAGAGCCATCACCGAGGCCGGGGGAAACTCAACAGGTTCCTGAACCTGCAAAACCCTTTCTTTGGGAATCAACGGATTGTTTTCAGCTCTTAAAATCTCAAATTCAGGGTCGGCACTGATCTCAAAAGCTTTTGCAGACTTCACGCTCATATTGTCAATATGAATGGGGGTTTTGATTGTGCGGTTGCGGCTGGTATTGACCACATGCAGATAAATGGTATCATCTGTTCTGCTGGCTGTGACATCCAGATCACCGGACTTGTGATCGATGTGAATGGCTTCCTTTCCGGTATGGTGACGATATAAATGCATAATGCGGGCCACCGGCATCATAAATGACTTTCCGCCGGGAACAGGGATCATAATGGCATTGACTTGCCAGCGGGTTCCGCAAAAGTCGGCCAGCGTAGCAATTTTCAAAAGGTCGCCATTGCGTTCGTGAAGATTCATCAACCGGGCATACGAAACACCGGCCGCCCATGATGACAACACTTCGCACCGGTTTCTTCCGGGCAAAGCATAGTGACATTCGGTCAGTGCCAACGGCATATTGGTTCCGGCCACTTCTTCCCGTACCTTCCTGATTTTCTTTTCGTGAGGTTTGTAGGCTTCCATCAGGGCTTCCCAGGTGGCGGCGGGATCTTCCCGGTAGTCGTTGTCACGCAGGTAGTCATACCCCAACTCATGCCCCGGGTCGTACATATGATGAAACGCCAGGTAATCGAAGTGATCCCCGGCCCTTTCAATCATTTCCGGTCCCCAGCCACTGTCGCCCCAGCCAATAATCTCAATGGAAGGGTCTACGTCCTTCATGGCACGTGAAAACTCAACGGTTTTTTTGGCGGTGGTCTTCACGTCAAATCTGTCCCGACCGTAAGATGTTTCATTGCCTATCTGCCACGTATTAATCTTCAGAGGCTCTCTGAAGCCATGTTCAATTCGCAGCTTATTGGAGGGATTGTTGCAATAATCCACCCACTCGGCTGCTTCTTTGGCATCACCCGATCGATTCTCCCCTTTCGGGGTTCTTGCCCAGTGTTCATTCCCTTCCGACTCGAAATTCACGGTCATTAAAGGATCGGTATTGACCTGACGGCAAAAGTCCACAAACTCTGCTGTTCCCACCTGATTGGTTTCTATGCCGTTCCAGTGGATATTTAACATGGGGGTTCGCTGGTTTCGCGGACCTATGCCTTCTTTCCACTTGTAGTAAGCACTTAAAATTCCGCCATACCGAACCATGCCCGGTGCCAGTTCTCTGGTCACATCCACCACATCTTCACGCCACTGGTCCCTGCTGTGGTCCCAGGCAGCTTCAACCGAGCCATCAGTTACGCCCAGGGGCTCCATGAACTGCATATACAACCATGGTGACAATGCAAACCGGGGTGTGGGATCAATACGAATGCCGGTAGATTCTACCGTTTTCATTCCGAAAGCATTCATACTTCGGGGCGCAGAAGCCAGAGACACAGCTCCCAGTCCGGCCATGCGAACAAAATTTCGTCGTTTCATAAAGCAAAAGATATGGGTGGAACGATAATGAAGGATTCAGGATTGTCACAAAGATTTACAACAGGGGCAACCCCTTCAGGAACCAACTCAAGAGAACAACAAACCTTTCTGCGAAAGCTCATCACTTCCACAGAAAGGATATTGATATCTATTCTTCAAGCATTTTTATAAAGTACCCGCCAACAACGGATCTGGCCTGGAAACCAACCTGGGTGGCATCATTAGTCTGATACCAGTCGCTCATAGGCACACGGTCAGGTGTTTCCGTTACATAACGGTGTAGCGGATCAATGAATTTTTTGAATGTTTCCCGATCTTCTGCCAATGTGGCGGTCCAGACCACCCAGTCAGATTTGGTATAAGTTTCCCGGTTATCCAGGGGAAGGCCATACTCGTTCTGTTTTGTCAGATAGTATTCGATTTCTGTCTGTGCCACCTCATCGGGGAACACATCAAAATCGAGCAACTTATCCCATACCAGGTTGTATTTCTGGCTCCAGGTATCGGGTCTGTCGAAAGTCAGGCGGTAATGATCGCCATCATCGGCCATCTCCATCCATTCACCGGCCATACGTTTGGCTTCGCTGGTGTACTCCTCTGCAATTTCATCTTTTTCTAGCATCTCTGCAAGACGTCCATAACTGGCAATCCCCATAATGGCCTTTACAGAAAGATTGGCATTGTGCGCAAAATGACCGGCAAAATCGTCGGTGCAAAGCTGGTTTTCCGGATCAAGTCCTTTTTCCAGCAGATAATCTGCCCACATTGTTAGCGCATCCCAATGTTCAGCGGCATAGGTAGCATCGCCTTCGGCATCGGCTATGGCCGCTGTCATGATCAACATGTTGCCGCTTTCTTCCACAGGCATATCGCCACCATAGGTCTGACCGTTGGCTATGGGGTAGGTTCCCACATCATGAGCCGCAAAAGGTTTGTCCCATTTCCCGCTTTCGGTGTAATAGAAAATGGGATTGAGCATCCCTTTCAGCAATTCCGGATTGTATTGCAGGAAAAGCGGAGCAGAAGGATAGGTCACATCCACCGTTCCAATGGAACCGTTACTAAAGTTTTCCTTGGAAAGAAACAAAATTTCTCCATCGGTATCTTTGACGAGTTTGTGGGCAGCGACAGATTGCCGGTAAGCAAGAACACAAAGGTCAGCATATTTCTTACCACCAGCATTTACAGCATCGTTCCACAACTGTTTGTCAAATGTTATACACGCTTCCATTACAGAATCATATTCATCTTTGGCTGCTGTCAGGATATCGTTCATGTCAACATCTCCTTCACGCCACCAGGGCTCCAGATTGTCTTCAAAATACTGAATGGATTTAATGTCGTCATAACCCAGCATGATATAGCCCTGAGCCGCATCTTCAGAAACGCTTCCCATGTTGTCTGAAACACTTAGCAAGGGTATTGTTTCAGTCATATCTCCTGTATAAGTTTCAACACCGGAAGAAGCAGTTCCCTGTTCCGCGAAGCTTTTGCGTCCGCCGGCCGATTCATAGATCGCCGAAGACAATTGTTCATCCTGACCGGCAGCCAGATAAAAATAGCCCCAGTCAATGCGCACATCATCGCCTTTCTTTTCCAGAACGGGTTGTTCGGTGGTTCCGGTTTTCAGGAAATTGACATCACCGGCTTGTCCTGATGTAATTTCCACTTCCTGTGCCTCATGATCCACGGCCCACTGGGGGGTAGCATCAAAATACACCTGGACATCATGATCATTGCCATCATTGGATGAGACCTTGTAATTGATGTAATTGACAGGTCTGGACAACAGGCTCAAATCGTCCGGTATCAGCGGTGATACAAACTGAAGATCGAGATTCACGGGGCCACAGGTAAAGTTATAATGCGATTGAGTAGCAGAAAGTTTCACACTGTTCTGCACCGCTTCCTGTTCAAAAAACAGTTGGGAATCATCAATCTGGTAAAGACCAAAATCCACATATCCCCCACCAGTGCGATTGTGACAATGTGCGGCAATGACATTTTTCCCTGTTTCATTCAACACATCAGAATCGAGCTTCAACACCACATCATTACGCCACTCATAACCGGTCTCGACCAATTTTTCTCCGTTAATATACAATTCAAAAATATCGTCATGACTATAGCGAAGGTAAACCTCCCTGTCATCCAGCTCAGGCAGCGAAAACTCCCTGCGCACCCAAATGTCTTCTGTTTCCCAGGGGGTTGACAAAGCCGGCATATCGGAAGTCCCAAAGGCCCCTTTACCGGTTTTCCAGGCATCATCATTGAAATCGGTTTGAACCCAGTCATTCATAGGTTCCTCTAATAAATATTTTCCTTCCCAGGCTTTTTCTTTGGCCATTGGCACAAGGGTCACCCAGGGTTTTTCTTCTTTTCCGAGGAAACGGTAAACTTCCCCGTCAACTCTCACAGCCCCAACAAGGCCGTGAATTTCGTCCGTCCAATGGCGAACAGGGTCATTGTATAAAGTATCGGTGTGCGACCACACACTCATATACGGATCCACCGTAATCAGCGGATAAGCAGGTGCTCTTATTTCAGTGGCAAATGTTTTATCGGCGTTTTGATCATCCTGGGTACAGGAAAGTGTGGCCATACTGAAAAAAAGCAATAAGATCAGATGGTAACAATAGCGGAGATTCATCATTTTTCAAGGGAATTAAAAGGCTGTTTCAGGACGAACCTGAAACAGCCTGAATAAAAAGACAGAAATCAAATATCGAGCTCGACCACCTCTGAGAAGAGGAGATCTTCCAAACCTGCAATTTTAACGCCGATGCGGGCAAAAACATAATCCTGAGAAGGTGTCATTTCAGGTATATTCACACTCAATGAGATGCTTCCCATATCCTCAATATCACCTCCGGCAAGGACAGAATTTTCCATGTTGTTCCTGTTGTCAACAAACTGCCGCTTATTGACGCTCAAATGGACAGCTTCCACATCTCTGGCATCCTCTCCGGTAATGATCTGTTCAAGAGAGAAAGATGCATTTACTTCTCCTCCTGAAGCATTGAAGTCGGCATTACGAATCATGTAATAAGGCTCCACTTCGATATCCAATTCCTGATTACCAGTTAATTCAACCAAAATGGAATCAGATCCGGTGTCAGGATCGGGAATATTTCTGAATGGACCCTGGTTTTCATCGATGATCAGCTTGTAGGTACCGTTAAACAACTGTGCAGAATATGTACCATCCTGGTCTACAGCAACATCAATAGGGTACTCCAGCTCCCAGCCTTCTTCCCACAATTGAAAACCAACTTCATTGAAGGCCACATTGATGGGATCCCCATCATAATGAATGGTTCCGCTGAGCTGGGATTTGGGCTCCTCATAGTTATCGTACTCGCAAGAGGCAAAGCCTCCTGCAAGTAAAACAATGGCAAATAAAATATTTATCTTTTTCATAATCATGCGCTATTAGTTGTGATTGGGATTCTTAACTATTTTGGGATTGTTGTTCAAAATATCATCCCCAATGCGTGAATAATAGTTCCCCATCCGGAAACGGTAAGCACCGGTTACCTCACTGGGCTTTATCTCTTTAAACACCCACTTGCCGTTATTGGGGTTATTGGGATCATCGGAATCATGGTATTTATAAGGCCACAACCCGAAGACCCTTGCACCCGAAGCAAGAATATCGCTGGGATCATCGGTAAATTCATCAACTTCAAGCTGCTGCCCGTCAAAGACCTCATGGGCAATTCTCCAACGCTTATAATCCCAGAGCTGATGACCTTCAAAAGCAAGTTCTACCCGTCGTTCATGAACAATCCGGTCGAAAGTGATCTCACTTTCTTCTAGCTCATCGGTAAATCCGGCACGCTGACGCACTTCATTTATATAATTAGCGGCTTTCCCCATTTCATCCAGTTCAAATGCGGCTTCCGCTGCATTAAGGTAGACTTCACCGAGTCTGTAACGGACCCACCATTTATTACTTTTCAAACCCCGCTGGCCGGAACCTTTATCCGGGTCCATGTGTTTACGGATGTAAAACCCGGTTTGGGCAGAAAATTCACGACCATCAATGGGGCCGTCCTGTCCAACAACCTTAACGTTGCCTAATCCCGGGACTTCATCTTCATCACCAAACCCATCGCCTTCAATGGTCGAACCGTCTGCCAACATATATCCGGCCCATATATCAACCGGTTGTTCCTTGAACTGAGAGCCGGGCACAATGACAGTCCCTTCCAGACGTGCATCCCGGTTGTCAAAAATGTCATCGGGTTCATCATAAAATATCCAGTCGCCGTTTTCATCACGAGTTTGGAAAGTTTCAAAGGTGTTATCGAGCATTTCAAATCTTTGAACCAGGTTCAGAGATGGATTCAACCGTCCCCCTTCAATGTCCTCAGCGGAAGACCATGGCTGATTCCATACTGTGAAATTATTGGTCCAGTCATCAGGGTCCTCTCCCTGCACAAAATCTCTTGCAAAGATAACTTCCGGATTATTGTTCTTGTCAATAAAGAGATTGGCGAAATTGGTCGACAGATCATCCTCTATCTCATATAGAGAATAAGGACTGTCATTGATCAATGCTTCTGCAGCATTCAAAGCCTGCTCATAGTACCCATCGGCCATGGAAGGATCAATCCCGACTTCTTCTCCGGGCAATGAAACAGATGGGGTGTTTTGACCATATTTAGCGATGGAAGCAGCATAAAGCGCTACGCGGGATTTCATGGCCATCATCAAGCCTTGTGTTGCACGGGTTTTAACATTCACATCCGCGGGAAGGTCTTCTTGTATCGCATCCAGTTCATCAAGAATAAAGTCATAAACTTCATGCTCTTTGGCACGGGGGTGTTGCAAATAGCTCGGATCACCACTGAAATCATATTTAAGAGGCTCCGTGATAAGCGGCACACCGCCCATTCGTTTGACCATTTCAAAATAGACCCAGGCCCTGATAAACCGACCTTCGGCAATAAACCGGTCCCTTTCTGTCAGCTCTTCAGGATCGGCCTCTTGTGCTTTTTCAATAAACAAATTGATCTCGCGCATGAAGCCATAATCCCACATGCCCCATTCGCCGTAATCATAATTGTACCGCTTATGGCGCCAGTATTCGCCTGCTGAAGAAACAAAAGCTTCATCAAAATCAAAAAAGCGCATATAAGTATCCCAATTGGTGACCGCTTGCAATTCGGGTAACCGGAAATAGAGATCAGCCAGAACCGACAATGCTATATTGTCATCAGTCCAGACATCTTCATCAAGGAGAATATCCTGCGGCTCCCGGTCCAGAAAGGCTTCATCATCGCATCCCCATCCAATGGCAAAAACCAGGATGAGTAAATAAACGAACTTTTTCATATTCAATATTTTTATATCGTTAAATCTTGTCTGAA
>JBNJDH010000143.1:0-7894 GCA_051744695.1 Bacteroidota bacterium
ATCGTTTTATTACGAACATACTATTAATCAGTTTAAAACGATTCCCGTATCCATGGGATTCAGGTCTCAAAGATACAAGTACCTGATATATCCGGAAAGTGAAAATCAATTTGAAGAGTTATATGATCTTAAAAACGATAAAGAAGAGATTAATAACCTGGCAATCAGTCATAAAAAAAAGGAGCTGCTTTGCAGGATGAGGGAAAAATTTAAAAAGGCAAACAATGGCAATGGAACAGTTTTTATCTAAAATTGGAAATGACAACCTTCAGCGAGGCGATAAATATTTTCAGGGAGTTGAAGAAACAAGTGAAAGGTATATACCCTGGCTTGATGTATATCATGGCCGTTCCTTTACGGCAACCCACTGGCCGGTTATCGGGCCTGGCGCTGTGAGCATTCCATTGTACATTTATTTATATCACCAGTATCAAATTGGTTATTCAGGCTGGATCGACACGGGATTTAGCCCGTGTGGGTTTGAAAAATACGGGCTCGGGCGTTCGTTTATTTTTGGGTTGTGGCCTGGTGTTCGTGTTAGTGGGAATTTTATGCTTAAAAACGGCCAATTAACAGAAGAACTGAGATTATTGAAGGGATATGTCGAATTAATAAAAGAGTTTCCCGAGTTCTTGTTACGTGGCAGGATGATTGGAGAAACTGAGATAGATGGTTCCGTCCCGTTTGATCAGAATAATGGGAAAGGAGAACAATTACCTGTAGAATGGAATTCTGTACAGGGGATAAGTTGGTTGTCGGAGAATGGAAACAGAACTGCATATGCCCTTGCCAATCTTCATGATAGTGAACAAAATATCCGTATCCAACTAAATGGTGAAAATGAAAATGCATACCGTTCATCAGGTTATTCTTTTGATAAACATCAAGAACGCACGGAAATTATTCCTCAGGATGGATGGATTAATTTTACTATTCGTCCATGGGAGCTGATTATAATAACATCAAAATAACTAAATTAAAAAAACAAGAAAAGAATCCATTACCAATGAAAAGTATTCAACTATCACTTAAAAAAATGACACAGCGGTTACAATTGTCCATTTGTGTCACATTCCTTATTGCAGGTACTTCCTGTGCACAAAAAGATGAAAACGCCAAAGAAAAAAGCGATTATTCCGTTGCCGCCTATATCTGGCCTTCCTGCCATCACGACGAGCGGTTTGGCGATATGCTGTGGCCCGACGGCACCGGAGAATGGGAAATCATTAAAAAAGGGACACCGCGTTTTGAAGGGCATTACCAGCCTAAAATGCCGCTGTGGGGATATGAATTGGATGATGATCCGGAAGTAATGGAGCGATGGATTGACGCGGCAACCGACCACGGGGTGAATGTATTTATTTTTGACTGGTACTGGTTCGATGAAGGACCGTTTCTGGAAAGCTCGCTGAACAACGGTTTCCTGAAAGCGAAAAACAGGGACAAAATGCAGTTTTACCTCATGTGGGCCAACCACAACGTCCGTCGGAATTACTGGAACGTGCATAAATTCGCCGACGATACTTCCATTATGTGGAAAGGCACGGTGGATTGGGAGAACTTTAAAATCATAGTTGAACGGGTTATTGAAAACTATTTCAGCCAGCCTAACTATTTTAAAATTGACGATTGTCCGGTATATTCAATTTTCAGCATCCAAAACCTGATTAAAAGTTTCGGAAGTCCTGAAGAAACAAAGAAAGCAATCGATTATTTCAGAGAAGAAACCCAAAATGCAGGTTTCCCGGATTTGCACCTTCAGTTAATTGGTAACGGCTCTCCCAATAAAAACCTGGTACAGAATATTGAAACGCTGGGGGCAAACAGTATTACCAAATACAATTGGGGCGGTCCGCACCCGGAGGATTACATCCGTTGGGGAACCGAGTCCACGGAGCGGAGAAAACAGTGGAACGAAGCGCTTTCAATTCCCTATTTTCCTAATGCGTCGATTGGCTGGGACGATTCACCGCGTTTCCCGCACAAAGGGAAACAACACGTCGTTCATTATAATAAATCGCCCGAAAGTTTTGCAGCGTACCTGGAAAAAGCAAAAGAGTATTGCGATAATCATCCGGAACAGCCAAAACTGGTTACTGTTTTTTCCTGGAATGAGTGGGTTGAAGGCGGTTATCTTTTACCAGATATGAAATACGGTTTTGGCCATTTGGAGGCTGTGAAAAGGGTTTTTAAAGAAAATTATAATCCATATTAAAATGATAAATAATATTAAATTGTATCTGCTTTGTTCAATTTCATTGGCTTTGGCTTTCAATGGCAATGCGAATAAACTGAAAACTGAAAAAGTAAAACCAAGTTCTCCAAATATTATTTTTTTTCTTGCTGATGACATGCGGTGGGATGCTATGGGGTGTGCCGGAAACGAAATAGTTCAGACGCCAAATCTCGACAACCTGGCAAATTCAGGCATAATGTTCAATAATGCATTTGTTACCACATCTATTTGTGCTATTAGCAGGGCGAGTATATTGACGGGACAATACGCATCAAAACACGGAATCAATGATTTTAGGACCTCACTAAGCAGCGAAGCACTTTCTAATACCTATCCGGTTTTAATGAGAAATGCAGGTTTCCATACTGGTTTTATCGGCAAATATGGAATAGGCCAAACGGTTGGGGAGGTAGAAAAAGAATTCGATTATTTCTGGGGGACTGCCAGTCAGCCTGATTTTGAAAATACAGATGAAGATGGAAATTTTATTCATTATACAGATTGGGTTGAAAAACATATCGTACAATTTTTAGAGGAACGCGAGAAAAAAAAACCATTTTGTTTATCAGTCAGTTTTAAAGCACCTCATTGCCAGGACAACGATCCGAGGCAATTTATCTATAATGAAAGATACAGGGATTTATATTCAGACATTGTTATTCCCGGGGTAGAAACAAATACCGAAGAAGTTTGGGAGAAATTCCCCGATTTTTTTAAAGAAAACAATGAAGCAAGGAAACGTTGGGAGATACGGTTTTCCACCCCTGAAAAATATCAGGAAATGGTAAAGGGCTATTACCGGTTAATTACCGGGGTGGATGACGTAATTGGAAATGTTAGAGACAAATTAAAAGAAATGGGAATAGATGACAACACCATACTGGTTTTTACAAGTGACAATGGCTTTTATTTGGGTGAATATGGAATGGCTGGCAAATGGTATGGGCATGAACCTTCAATTAGAATTCCTTTAATTATTTATAATCCCGAAATGAAAGATAAGGCCGGGACGGTTAATGATAATATGGTACTTAACATCGATTTTGCGCCCACCTTACTTTCATTAGCGGACATTGTAGCTCCCCGGGAAATGCAAGGCCGCGATATCAATAAAATACTGGTATCAAAAAATGAACGCAAGTGGCGAAATTCATTCTACTACGAGCATACAATTACTCAGTTCCCTACTATACCTGTTACTCAAGGTTTACGCACACAGAGATATAAATATTTGGTATATCCTGAAAGTCAACCGATTTATGAAGAACTTTATGATTTAAAAAAAGACGAAAGGGAATTAAATAATCTGGCATTAAAGCCTGATAAAAGAAATTTGCTGAAAAAAATTAGACGCGAATTTAAAAAAATGCAGGAAGTTATTTTAAGGTAAACACACAAAATATTTCAAAAAAAGGCTTAAAAAATTTATAGCCGAATTATTTTTTGCGGATTTAAGGATATAAATAAACTAAAATACAGGAATATGAATAAAAACAACAGAAGAACATTTTTAAAGCAAACAGCATTAACTACAGCAGGAATTGCAGTAGGTATAAATGCAACAGGTCTTCATTTAAATTCAACATTGTTGAATCCCGGCAACAAAATCCGAATGGGTTTTATAGGAGTTGGCAACCGCGGTTCACAATTAATGAATCTTTTTATGCAGAATCCTGATTGTGAAGTTGCAGCACTTTGTGATGTTTACGAACCTTATGTAGTAAGAGACTTTTCTAAGATTCATCCCCGGTATGTTGAAATGGGGAAAGTACCCAAAATGGGTGAAACATTTTCAAAGCCACCCAAAGTCTATAAAGATTACCGGAAATTACTCGAAGACAAGGACATTGATGCAGTGTGCATTGCAACTCCTGACCATTGGCATGCTTTGCAAACAATCCATGCTATACAGGCTGGAAAAGATGTATATGTTGAAAAGCCATTAACAGCTACCATATTGGAAGGAAGAAAAATGGTAGAAGCACAAGCAGTAAGTAATCAGGTGGTAGCAGTTGGATTAAACCGTCGAGGTTCGTTAACATATCAAAAGCTGGCCAAAGAAATTCCTGCCGGGAAAATTGGAAAAGTAACTGTTGCAAGGGCATTTCGGATAAATAATATGTACCCCGATGGGATAGGAAGAATGAACCAGGAACAACCTCCCAATAATTTTGATTGGAATATGTGGCTGGGACCTCGTGCAGCAAGGCCTTATCAATATAATATTGCCCCGTACAAATTTCGCTGGTGGAGCGACTACTCCTCTCAAATGGGTAACTGGGGTGTTCACTTTATGGATGTTATCCGTTGGATGATGGGCGAAACTGCCCCAACAGCCATTAGTGCTCACGGTGGAAAATATGTACTTGACCATGATGGGGATATTCCGGACACCATGCAGGTTACCTTTGAATTTGCATCGGGCTCAGTAGTTTCTTTTTGTATTTATGAGGCAAGCAGTGGCGGGCTTTTCCCCTGGGGGGAAGTAGAATTGCGAGGCACCAAAGGTACGTTATATGCCAGCGAGAATGGATACAGGATAACTCCAACCCGAAGTGGTCAGTTTCAAAATTGGGATAAGTTGATGGAAGCCGAAGAATTTGATGCAAAAAATGAAATGTTAAGCGATGGAAGTAGTGGAAACAGCACTGCCACCTTAGTTCGTAATTTTTTGGATTGTATAAAAACGAGAGAAACGCCGCTTTGTACCCTCGAAGACGGTCACAGGTCAACTAGCTTTGCCCATTTGGCAAATATTGCTTTAGCTACAAAAGAGCGCCTGCAATGGGACCCAACGAATGAACGGTTTATCAATAGTGAAAAGGCAAACCAGTTATTGCATTATGAATACAGAAAGCCCTGGAAATTATAAATAAGAGGTATGAGTTTTAACAGAAGAAAATTTATCAAGAACTCAGCCCTTGCCACTGCTGCCATCAGCGCTTTTCCAACCATAATGAACGCCTGTGCATCGCCTGCCGAAAAGGTTAGGGTGGGATTAATCGGGTGTCGGAGCATGGGCTTCAGTAACCTGCAAAGTTTTCTGAAAGATGGGAATAATGTGGATTGTGTGGCCCTTTGCGATGTGGATGCCAACATTCTGGAATCCCGTGCAGCCGATGTGGAAAAATTAACGGGAAAAAGGCCGGTTTTGTATTCCGATTTTAGGGAAATGCTGAATAATCTGGAAGTGGACGCAGTAATTATCGGAACACCGGACCACTGGCATGCTCACCAGATGATAATGGCACTAGAGGCAGGTAAACATGTTTATGTTGAAAAACCAATGGGGCATAGTATTGAGGAATGTAAAGCCATGGTTGACGCTGCTGCAAAATACCCGAATCTGACTGTTCAGGTGGGTATGTGGCAACGCAGTTCAAAACACTGGTTCGAGGCTTCGGAAATTGTAAATTCCGGCCAGTTGGGTGATGTACACCTCGTAAAAGCATGGATTTACAAAGGTTACGATGAACCTTATCCTGCTTTACCTGACTCAGAGGCTCCTGCTCATGTGGATTACGATATGTGGCTGGGACCAGCCCCGCAAAGGCCGTTCAATGCCAACCGGTTTCACTACAATTTCCGCTGGTGGTTTGATTACGCTGGAGGTGCTATGACCGACTGGGGGGTGCACCTGCTCGATTTTGCTATGTACGCCATGGATGCCGGCATGCCGCAAAAAATTTCTCCCGGGGGCGGAATTTATTATCACGAACCCGGTGCCATCGAAACTCCGGATATTCAGCAGGCATTGTACACCTATCCAAAACATACCATGATTTGGGAATGCGGACTCAACCCGGGTTTGGGACCTTACGGAAAAGGGCATGGAGTTGCTTTTGTTGGACAAAAAGGAACTTTAGTGCTCGACAGGGGAGGGTATCAGTTGATGCCCGACAGAAGCGATGCCAAAAAAGGACCTTTCTTCGAAAAGAAAACCCTTGGAAATTACGGTGATGGTTTGGATGAGCATGTTCAGAATTTTTTGAAATGTATCCGTGAAGGCGGGACACCAAATGCTTCAGTAGAAATTGGCGCCAAAACAGCTATTGTTTCCGAAATGGGCAATATCGCATACCGGGTAGGAGAAGTCATTCACTGGGACGCCGCCGCTAAAAAGTTTAAGGAAGAAGCAGCCGACAGACTAACACGGGTGAATTACAACGTGAAATGGCCCTTTCCAGAGATTTAACATCAATTAACCATTAATAACATGAATTATAACAGAAGAAAATTTATTAAGAATATGACAGTAATAGCCGGGGCTATCTCTGTTACTAATGCATACGGAACTGTAGCTTTAAATAATATCGAAACAAAATTTCCCATTGCTTTTTTCACAAAACCACTTGACAAATATGAAATTGATTTTATGTCAGAAACACTTGCTGAGTCTGGGATAGATGGTTTTGATTTAACAGTTAGACCAAGAGGGAGAGTTGAACCAGAACGAATTAGAGAAGACTTGCCTGCTGTAATTGAAGCTGGTAAAAAGTATGGACTTAAAACAAGGATGATGGTTACAGCAATCACAGATGCAAGTGATAGGTTTACTAAGCAAATCCTGGAAACTGCTGCTGAAATGGGGATCAAACATTATCGGTTAGGATATTATGATTATAACTTTAAGGATGGAATAGAATCCTCTCTTTCCTCAATCCGTAATGAGATTGAACATTTAATACAATTGAATAAAGAAATAGGTATTCAGGGTGGATATCAAAACCATTCTGGGAAAAGATTCGGTGCACCAGTCTGGGATGTATGGAATGTAATAAAAGATTTGCCTTCAAATGCCATAAGCAGTCAATTTGATATTCGACATGCCGTTACAGAAGGTTCATCATCCTGGATTTTAGCCCTCCATCTTTTAAAAAATAACATTGGTTCACTGGCAATCAAAGATTTTATCTGGGATGTTTCAACCGGTAAAGCCAGAGTAGAAAGTGTCCCTCTTGGAGAAGGTATAGTCGATTTCGATCTTTTTTTCAAGACTATTAAAGAATTGAATATTGTGGCTCCAATTTCCCTTCATACCGAATATCCACTTCTCTCAAAAGAAGAAGAAAATCTGCCACTTCTCCAAAAGCAAAAAATAATAATTGCAACGATTAAAAAGGATGTAGATTTTATACGAATGTATCTTAATAAATATCAATTGGTTTAAAAATGAAAAATAATTCACGACGTACATTTATAAAAAATAGCCTAATGGTTACTGGGGCTTCTATGGTGATGGGAACTCCTAACTTATTGGCATCATGCAAAAATGAAAATCAAATGAAAAAAATTCAAATTAGCGAAGTAAACTCCAATTTTGAACGGGAACCACTTATACGTCCCTTTGGATTTAAAGGTGGTTACATGACAGAAATATGGCAAACTGCTTCCTGGATGAAAAGCTCTTCCGGTATTTCAAAAGTTGGATTATGCACTCAGAATGTATTATGGTCTGATGCGGACGTTTTTGCTCAAAACTCCGAAAGTGGAGGTAACGCCATAATGTATGCCATGACCGAATATGCCATGCAGATGTTAAAAGGACAAACATTCACTGATCCAGTTAATTTATTGGATGAAATTTGGAGAGAAGTTTTGGAATATGGAAAAAAAATAACCGGAAACCCAAACTTGCGGGAAACATTTGCATTAAAT
>JBNJDH010000144.1:0-7862 GCA_051744695.1 Bacteroidota bacterium
TTTGGAGCTTCATCATACAGCGATTCAATCCGGCTAGAGGGAAAATCTGCATCCGCATGTTTTTTTAATTCATCAAGGGTTTCCCGGGCTTTTTGAAATTCAAAAAGATGATTGTAGCTGAAAATCTTAAGTTTAAGAAGCTTTTGTTTGAATTGAATGTCACCGGCCAACATGGAATTGTATAGATCAATTGTTCCAATGGCATCCTGATAACTTCCTGCCATGTATTGGCAAAGAGCCTGTTGATATGCTTTTTTTGCAAATAAAGGATCTTTGGCATTTCTGATGTTTATTCTTTCAATTGTATTTACAGCTTTACTGTAGTCTCCCCTTTCTTTGAAAATTAATGCTTTTTCAAAAATTGCTTTCTGCCGCGTTTTCAGATCATCAGATAAATAAGCAATTCTTTCATATTCCACCCTGCTCCCCACATAGTCTCCTGCATGAGCCAGAGAATCGGCTTTGGCAAATAACAGATCAATTTCAGGGTTATCTGCCCTAATCGAAAATGTTGCGCAAAGGAATATGAATATTAAAAAGTATCTGCTTGTCTGTAAGTTCATTGTATTGATTATTTGCTAGTTTGGCCGAAAATACCGCGCCGTAAATGTTCCCCACGTAAAATACCGAAAATGCTGATGCGAAAAAGATGGTTTCAAATTCTCGGGGACCTCTTTTCTCATAATTTTCCCATGTAACGAGCCCCAAACCTGCAGACATTAAAAAGGCAGCAATTCCTTGTCCTGTTTTCCCCGAGTATATTTGTCCTGAACCCGGCACAATTCCGGAAAAGACACCTGCAAGTGCTGGTGATTTTGGATTTCTTGCGGCCAGGTCGTTGGCAATATCATCCAGTTCCTTTAATTCGCTGGAAAAGCCGTAATAGTCAGTTGGAAGATCTTCTCTTATCTCCTGATAAGAGGTGATGTCTCTTTTTAATAATTCCATTCCCGATCTGAGAAACAATGAAAAATCCTTCCCTTCTTTTGACGAGGGAGCGAATTGTTGAATTGTTTGATTCGCTTTCTGAAAATCGTTGGAATGGATAAAATTATAAGCTCCAAAAAGGCAGGCCTTTTCATAAAACGGGGAAGTCTGATGCACCTGTATTAAAACATCTCCCGATTGTTTAAGTCTTTTTTGATTGTAGAGCGACCAGCCTTTAAGATACAAAACTGAATCTTTACGTGACCGGGAAAGGCCTTTTTTCAGCAATTGGTTGGTTTCATATAAACTTTCGTTAAAATATTCCTGGTCAACAAGGTACTTTGCAAAATCTATTTGCCTGGAAATATTTTGTGCAATGGCATTTCCGGATAGAAACGCGAAAAAGAGCAGTGTAATGGATGTGAGAATAGATTTTCGCATTAAGAGCCTGATGAGAAATGTATTATTCCTGTTTGAACTGATATTTTGAATACTCGTCTTTCGAACGTTGCAATTCCGGGTCTAAAGACAATGGATGCAAGGATGTTTGAGCAATTCGGTTGCATCGACTAAGGCGATCGGCCGTAAGAAAAACTCCTTTGGCAATCCCGTAATGTTTGATGACATCTTTACTGAAATTGGAACATGAGGGGCTATATAGACAATCAGCTGAAAAATGTTTTGAAAGTGAAGTCTGATAAAAATAGAGCATTCCCCCTAATGTCCATTTTAAGGGATTTAGCTTGCTTGCAAGCGGATCACTTTTTGGAATTAAAAATTTTCTTTTTCTGTTTTTGTTTTCGTCTATTCTTTCAATTTCTGATGTTTCTTTATTCAAAATTAAATCCATGTCACTTTTGGGTGCATCTTGCGCATACACAGGAAAACAAAGAATTAAAAGGAATGCAGTGTTAAAAATCAACTTTTTCAGCATCAGAGGGGATTTTAAAATCAAAAAGATCGGAATCTACATCTGAACCGGTTCGAACTTCAGAATAAGTGGTTCTTCTTACAGTACTGTCGTTTGCGGCGGTGTATGTGATTTCTGTTATTTTTTTGGGAAGAGAAAATTGTATATTGGAGAAATAATTGTAATAGTAAATCTTTTTCAGCACCTTCCCTTGGTTATCAAAATATTGTGCAAACACAGGGCGAAAATTTTTCGAAACCAGTTCCACTGAACTGATGCCTTTCATCCCCGGAGGTGCCTGCCACGTGGTAACAACGTGCTTCCCATCTCTGGTGGTATTTGTTTGGATAAATCCTTCCTTTTTCAATCCCATGTCATGGGTTTGGTTATTCACAAAATAATAGATTAATTCATTGCTGCTTGAATACGTATTATTTTGAGTGAAGGACACCGTGTTATCTTCAGGATTGTAAATAGTGATTTCGCCTTTTTCATTTGTAATGCGATAAAACTCTTCAGGATAAAGGTAATGTGAAATGAGCTTTGACGATTGACCGTCAAAAAAGATTCGGGATTCAGATTTGAACAGATCCCCTTTTTTGTAAATCTGGTGCAGGGCATTAACACTGACTTTTCCCCTGAAATTCTGGCTTTTGACAGGACCGGAAAAAATAAAAGTAGTTGCAATGGAAAAACAGACAATCGTTCTAGTGAGAGTAAAAGGTTTGCCAAACATAGGTTATGCTATTCATGCTTAAGCCAAAGGTTTTAATAAATCATTCTCCTTTGGTTGTGTTTTTTTAATCATCCCCGGGTGGGAGTGGAATTGAACAACCCCGGCTCACTGAAATTTAGTTTTAAGTGAGTCCGGGGAATCATATCAGGGTAGGCTTTGTTACCACATGAAGAATTTGGGGTTGTCAACATAAGGACTGATGTCGTCCCAGTTAACTGCTAAAACAATAAGGTCGATGAACGGCACAAGACCAAAGATACCTCCGCATGTGAGGATGTAACCAATTCCGGTCATTGTTTTGGTTCCCAGATAGAATCTGTGAATGCCTAAACCACCGAGGAAAAAGTCGAGCAAAACAGCAACTAAAGGGTCTTTTCCGTCGACAGAGGGGGCTACAGCTGATGCTGGAGAAGCATCGAACTCAAAAACATTCGATAGAGTGTTAAATGAAGTTTCTGTAGCTGAAGCAAACAGGTCTTCTACGGCATTGTCATCAATGGTGTAGGATGTTGCCGTAGCTTGCCCGGAAAAGGCTGCTAGTCCTAACACAAGGGTTAGAGTAAAAATAAATTTTTTCATAATAAAAATAATTTGGGATTAATAGATTCAGGCGAAGATATTAAAATAATTTTTGTTTTTTGATTCTTTTAGACAAATTGTAATAAATGTTACATGTATGGCTATGGATTTTATTTGATTGTCCGGTTTTTTGAAGTGAAAGTTTTTCCTCCTAAATTTCCCGTCGTTGGTCAATAAAAAGATGTATTTGTCCTAAATTTTGTTGAGGATTGATTTGAAGGGATGTAAATTGCTTTCATCGTTTACACACAAAAAGTGAACGTACAATTTGATTTTTTTATTAACCAATTAACAAAACTAAGGGCCATGAAGAAGTTTATGTTTTTTGCATTAGCCATGCTGTTGGCTGTTTCGGCATCTGCTCAGTTTAGAGTGGGTGGAGGTTTAACCATCGGAACTAAAACCGGAGGTTATGATGACGATGGGGATGAAAAAATAGGTATTGGACTTAACCTGAGGGGTGACTATGCTTTAGATGAAAGCTGGTCTGTTGCTCCCGGTTTCACCTTTTTCTTTCCGTCGGGACCCGAAGGGGTGGATGTCACCTATTGGCAGCTAAATGCCGATGCACATTATAATTTCCATGCTGAGGGAGATATAGGGATTTATGCCCTCGGAGGTCTCAATTATTCTTATGTGAAAGTGGAGAGTAATATTGACGGAGGTGACTGGGGCTCATATTCGTTCTCGGCAGATGACAGTGAAATCGGGCTCAATTTGGGTATCGGTGCCTTGATGAACCAGTTTTATGGTGAACTAAAGTACGATACGGCGTTTGAGCAGATTGCTTTATCGGCGGGGATAATGTTCTAAGGGCATTTTGAGAAAACCGGTTGTTTCAAAAGAAGCAACCGGTTTTTTTTTGATTCCGTTTATTCGCCCGTAACAATGGTTTCGTAGCCCCGGATAATTCCCAGGAAATTGGTATGCCTGCCATATACCGTGGATATTTTTGTTATTCCGCCGTTCTCGGCTGGTTTTTGAGCATCAAAATAGAATCTTCCTAAAAAGCCGGTGGCTTTTGCAGTACCCGTTTTTTCTCCTACCGGATTAGAAGTTGCTGTGACCGGAAGTGTCAATGAAGAACTTGAGAGCAGCGCTGCCATGGCAATAACGGCAAAAAATCTGACCATTTTTTTGGGCTTAGTGATAGGTTTAAATTGTTTTCCCTACTCATTAGGCTTTTCGGATGCCGCCTTCAATGGATCAAAGTTCCAGTTTTGTTTGTGGATCAATCAGCTTGAATGAATGTCTGTGGTAGGGTGAAGGACCATGTCTTTGCAAAGCTTCTTTATGCATTTTAGTTCCGTACCCTTTATTTCTGTCCCATTGGTAACTGGGATAATCTGAATGCAATTTGTTCATATACTCATCCCGATGCGTTTTGGCCAAAATACTTGCCGCTGCTATGCATTTGTAAATGCTGTCGCCTCTGATGATGCAGTCGTGCTGGATATTTGGGTAAGGATGAAACCGATTGCCATCTATTAGTAAATGCGCCGGAATGGTGGTGAGTTGGTCGATGGCCCGGTGCATGGCCCTGATGGCGGCATTAAGAATGTTGATCTGATCAATCTCTTCATTGTGGACCATGGCGATAGCCCAATCTGTGGCCTCTTTTTCGATGAGTGGTCTTAAAAGATTCCGCTTTTTTTCGGATAGCTGTTTGGAGTCGTTGAGCAATTCGTGGTCAAAATCTTCAGGGAGGATGACAGCAGCGGCCACCACCGGGCCTGCCAGACAACCCCTTCCGGCCTCATCGCAGCCGGCTACAAGGTTCGCATCCGTATTTTTTAATCGTCCCACAAGTTGGTTTATTTTCTTGTTCCTTCGTTTTGAGTTCGGTGGTCCGGGGCCCCCTAAATGCCCCCAAGGGGGACTTTTTGGCAATGGGGTCCGTGAGGTGGCGGTTTCCCCTTTAAGATGTTAATTGGTTAATTCGTCAATTGGTTAATTCGTTCGCTCGGCACTGCCGCTTGCTTGCAAAAATTGGTGGTAGAAAGTCATTCTGAGCCGTGGGAAGAGTCTACTCTCTTCTCTGGTAAGAGAAACTGTTTCTATTATTCACAAAACCTTCGTCATGGTCTCCTTTCTGGAAGTCACTCCTTCCTGCATAAAGAAGGTAGAATGGCTGAACATTCTTCCCGCTCGGCAAAGTCTGCGACTTTGTCGAAAATTTTTGGTAGTCTGAGACTACATTTTTATACAGGTCGAAGTCGAAGACTTCGCCCAGCGGGGAATACAGATATCTTTGGCACAGATCCTTCTTCATTGCCTCCTTCCCGATTAATACCCTGACCAGTCGTCGCTCGGCTCTGCCGCTTTGCTCCACAAAGAAACTCCTGGCAGGATGACATCTGGTCTTTGCTTAAAGGGGATTGTATACAACTTCCATGACCGTCTCGCCAACGGCATTCAGCGTTTTGGTGTCGATGATCTCCATGTTGTCGTCATGGGTATGCCAGTATTCTCCGAATGAAGTTCCGGAACCGGGCTCATGTTCGATGATATTGACCGCCGGAATTCCCGTGTACCGGTTCACATAGATGTGATCGTCGGTGATGTGTCCGCCTTTTCGGAATGTAAAGAAATTGTCGTGCTCCAGCCTGTCGGCTGTTTCCCAAATGTATTCTACCAATTCCGGGGCCATATTGAGTGAAGCCCGCTCCTGGTAAAAAAGGGCATTTTTTCTCCCGACCATATCGAGCAAAATGCCATATCTGGCATAATAACCTTTTTTGTGTGGGTTCTCTCCCCAGTATTGACTTCCCAGGCACCAGGTGTCTTCTTTGTATTGAACGTCCAGATGCTCCGGGGTCCCGTAATCTTCTGCATCAAAAAAAATGATGTCGATGCCTGTATCTGTCGGGTTGTCTTTCAGGTGACGGGCAATTTCAAGAAGTACACCCACACCACTGCCACCGTCATTGGCACCGTCAATTGGCTGATTGCGCTTTTCCGGATCCGGGTCATGATCGGCAAAGGGGCGCGTGTCCCAGTGAGCAAAGAGGAGGACCCGGTCGTTTTTTTCCGGCTGAAATTGTCCAATGATGTTTTTGATATTCAGTTTGGTGCCGTCGAAGGCTTCTACGGTGCCTTCCTGAACAATGACTTCGGCGCCGAAAGCATCGAGTCTGGCGGCAAGCCATTCAGCACATTCTTCATGTTCCGGGGTGTTGGGCACACGGGGTCCGAAATCTACCTGCCTCTGGATGTAATGATAGGCCGAGTCGGCATTAAAGTCCGGCGCTTCCACCCTGGGACGGGATTTGCTCTTTTTCTCCTCATCATCCTTCGAACTTTTGATGTTGCATGATGCCCCCAACGAAATGAGCGCCAGTGTTGTCACAAGCAAAAGCGGATTTCTGATGAATGAGGTGAAGAGGTTTTTATGGTGATGTTTCATTGTGTTGGAATTGAGTTTTGTGATGATCCATATCTGGGCCTGTTTGACAGACTTAATTTTATTTCTTTATCTCCCATTCTGCGCCGTCCTTACTGTCGCGAACCTCGATGCCAAGCTGTTTGAGGCCGTCGCGGATTCGGTCGGCTGTTTCGAAATCTTTGGCTTTTTTGGCCTGCTGGCGGACATTCAGCAACAGGTCCATTACACCTTTGAGAACTTCAGAATCTCCGGCTTCTTGTTCTTCGGGGTAAAGTCCTAAGATCTCCTCTGTGAACAACTTCATTGCATGGCGGAAATCATCAAGATCGGATGAGGTAAAGATTATTTGCCCGGAAAGGGCTGAATTGATGGCTTTGGCTCCTTCGAAAAGTTGGGCAATAAGCACGGGGCTGTTCAGGTCGTCGTCCATGGCTGCATAACACCTGGTCCTGAAGTTTTCCAAATCGAAGGTGGTTTGGTCTGCCGGCTTGATTTTCTCCATTTGGTTTATGGCATCCATCAGGCGTTCGAGTCCTTTTTCGGCACCTTGCAGCGCTTCGTTTGAAAAATCCACGGTGCTGCGGTAATGGGCCTGAAGGATGAAAAAGCGAATGGTCATGGGCGACCAGGCTTTTTCGAGCAGTTTGTGGCTGCCGGTAAAGAATTCTTCCAGGGTAATGAAGTTGCCCAGCGACTTCCCCATTTTCTGGCCGTTGATGGTGATCATGTTGTTGTGCATCCAGTAACGGGCAGGATGCTCGCCGTTGGCAGCCACCGATTGGGCAATTTCACATTCATGGTGGGGAAACAAAAGGTCCATGCCACCTCCGTGAATGTCGAATTGTTTGCCCAGGTATTTGGCGCTCATGGCCGAGCATTCCACATGCCATCCCGGGAACCCTTCACCGTAAGGCGAGGGCCAGCGCATAATGTGGGTGGGCGTGGCCTTCTTCCATAAGGCGAAATCGAAGGTGTTGTGTTTTTCAGACTGACCCTCGAGTTCTCGCGTTGTGCTGAGAAGGTCGTCCAGCACTCTCCCCGAAAGGACCCCGTATTGATGGTCTTTGTCGTATTTGGCTACATCGAAATAGACCGAGCCATTGGTCTCGTACGCATAGCCCTTTTCGAGAATCTCTTTAACAATCTGAAGTTGTTCGATGATGTGACCCGAGGCCCTGGGTTCAATGCTTGGGGGCTGGACATTGAGGGCTTCCATGAATTTGTGGTAGCGATCGCTGTAGTACTGAGCCACTTCCATGGGTTCGATTTGTTCAACCCGTGCTTTTTGTGCGATCTTGTCTTCCCCTTCGTCGGCATCATCTTCC
>JBNJDH010000145.1:0-7838 GCA_051744695.1 Bacteroidota bacterium
CCCGGATGCCCGTTCTCCGCAGGGCATCGGCAATCCACGTGGCATTGCCGGCGGTGTTGCCGGGGCCAACGAATACGCGCAGGTCAGCTTGTCTTTTTTGGGTATTCATCAACAACATCCTCCAGTTTGGTAAAAGACAGATCGCTTCCCAGCAGATCCTGCAACAGCGTGGCCGTTCCTGTACCGGTATTTCGGAAGCCTGATAAAGTCGCTGCATCTTGATAAAAAAGCCGGGCCGCCCGGTAACGATCCATATTTTCGGTGTTCAGAAACACATGAACGGGATGAAATGTCAGCACATGCAACCCCTGCGTAAGATCAAGCCCCGTGGTGGCGAAAGATCTTTCATAACTGAAATGAAGGTAATCTTCCCAGTTGAAGGGGACCCGCATCATCCCGTTCCAGAGCGGCAACAATTCCAACGACTGGCTATAGGGCAGACAAGTGTTGCACTCGTACTCAAATCCCAAATGCCCGAAAAGCTCCACCAAAACATTGCTGACCATGGAAGAATGGGAGCGGATGCCACGGGCGCCGGGAAACAGTTCCCGCAAGGGTGCCACCACCTGCTCCGGACTCCGGTTGTCATCTTTTAGCAAAGGATTAAAATTGGGATGCACCCCAACCTCAAATTGGGAAGGTGCAAGGCCATGCAGAAGCGGAGTATCGTGGGTGGCAAATATCGTACAGGGCACGCCGGCACGGGAAAACATCTCCAGCATGGGGGCCAGCACTTCGTCAGGAGCCCAGTCGACATCTATGGTAAGTACAACCTGATTCTTCATTTCGGATCAAAAATTTTCAGCCACCATTCAAAACTCAATAGCGACCAGATAAGCAGTCGATGGTTCCGGCTGCCGCTCATATGCTCATCCATTAGTGTGCGGGCCACATCGGGATTGATGTATTGGTAAAGCCGGGCATCCCTGTTGTAAAGCATCCGGCGGATGTAATCCATGCTTTCGCCTTTGAACCAGCTCGCATCGGGAGCAGAAAACCCCTGTTTGTGGCCATTGCAATACCCTTCCGGTACATAGTTTTGCAACATTTTGCGCAAAACCTGCTTCCCGTCGGTTGACGGCGACCGGAACTGACGGGTTTTCCCGGCAAGGTCATTTTCATTGATGCGGATTTGTTGTTGCCAGTTTTTCAGCTTCAACTCCACAGGCACCTGCATGGCAAAATCCACCAGATCATTGTCGAGGAACGGCAACCGGGTTTCCAGCCCATGAGCCATGCTGAGTTTGTCTTCCACCAGCAGCAAACCATGCAAAAACGTTTTGCTCTCGAAATAGAGCGAGTTGTTGATCAACGATTGCGGCCGGTGGTCATTTTCATCTATTGCACCTTTCTCAAGAAGCTTCCTGAATATCCGCTCCGGCCGGTAAAAGTCGAGGCGCTGCTGCAAATGGGGTTGAAAAAACGACTGCCTGTATGGGTCGGGGACCAACCGCTGCCAATACTCAAAATACCGCGCAGCAAACCCGCTATGATCTGAAGTGCCATCGCCATGATAATACCGCCAGGGATAACCGGCAAACAACTCATCCCCGCCTGCCCCCGACAGGGAAACTTTGACAAAACGGGCAGCCAGCCGGGCCACGTAATAGTTGGGATACGACTGTCCCACCCGCGGGTCTTCGAGGCTGGTGATAAGCGAAGGCATCACACGCTCCATGTCGCCGGCCTTCAAAACAATCTCGTAATGCTCGGTTTTGTAAAGATTGGAAAGATACTCCGACCGCTCCCGTTCATCAAAGCTGAGCTCCAGCCCGGATGCCGAAGAAAGATCAAAACCGGCCGTGAAAGACTTCATATCGGGAATCTGCCGGGAAGCCACGCAGGTGATCCCCCCGCTGTCCATGCCGCCACTCAGATAGGCGCCCACTTCCACATCTGCCATCAGCTGACGCGAAACAGCCTTTTCGAACAAGCGTTGCAACTCTTCAGAAGCCTCCTGCATATCCATTTTTACCGGGAAAAAACGAAAATCCCAGTAACAAACCGGCTCTGCGTTCTTGTTAACCGTGGAAACTTGCAGATAATGACCCGCCGGCAACAAATGCACCCCTTCAAAAAAGGTCACATCACTGAAGATGTTTTGAAACGTAAAGTACTCAATCAGGGCGTCTTCCGAAAGCTCTGTTTGAAAACCGGGGTGCATCCGGATGGCAGCGATCTCTGAGCCAAACAGGAAACGATCATCCCCGGCCATGTAATAAAGAGGTTTGACACCATACCGGTCACGGGCCAGCAACAATTTTTCTTCACCGGGAAACCAGGATGCAAGGGCAAACATCCCATTGAACCGGGGGATAGCTTCTTTGCCCCAACAATGCAGGGCATTGAGCACCACTTCCGTGTCGGAACGGCCGGCAAACCGGTAACCATGCCCCTCCAGCTCAGTACGCAGTTCCTGATGATTGTATACCTCGCCGTTGTAAACCAACACCACTTTCCCGTCGGCAGAGATCATGGGCTGATCGCCCTGCCGGGTCAGCTCAAGAATGGCCAGCCGGCGATGTCCCAGGGCCACGGGGCCTGATGCACTGACACCTTCACCGTCAGGTCCCCTGTGTGCCAAAACGCGTGTCATCCGGCGGCAAACATCTTCGTCCGCAGGTTGCCCGTTGAAGTTGAATATCCCGGTTATTCCACACATTGCAATAAGGTTTCAACCACTTCCCTTTGATCGGCTTCTGTCATGCCATGATAAAGGGGAAGCGCAAGCGATTGAGAGAAAGCCTCCATACTGCCTGGAAAAGGTCCCTGAAGTCTGGCCCGTCCGCTCTGAAAAGCAGGCTGCCGGTGAAGGGAGAATGTCCCGATCTGCACCTCAATCCCCTGCCGGCGCATCTTCTCCATCACCTGATCACGATGGGAAACTTTCACCACATAACTCTGATAAGAATGCCGGCCGTGCGAAGTGGTTTTGATTTGCCCGATGCCTTTCACGTCCTCCAGCATCCGGTCGTAACGGGCGGCAAGCCATCGCCGTTCGTCCAGCAAGTCATCTATCGCATTCATCTGCCCCAGGCCAAGGGCAGCCAGGAGATCACTCATCTTGTAGTTGGAGCCGTCGCCCAAAAACACGGGACGACCATTCTCATCAGGCGCCCCGGCCCCGAAATGTTTGTATTGTCGCAAGGCTTCAGCCCATTTCGGATTTTGAGTGGTTACCATCCCTCCCTCCCCGGTGGTAACAAACTTCCGGGGATGGAAACTGAATGCGGTCATGTCGCCGAGGGTTCCGACAGCCTTATTGCGAAAAACACTCCCCAGGGCACAGGCCGCATCTTCCACAATCAGAAGGTCATGCTTAGCTTTTATCTGCTCCAGCCCGTCATAATCGAGTGGATTGCCAAACAAAGAAACAGGGACAATCGCTTTCACATTCCCTGTCATGGCTGCTTCCACCGCCGCCTTGTCAATCAGCAGCGTTTCGGGCTCCACATCCACCACCACAGGTAGCGCACCCGTCAGTCTTACAGCATGGCCCGTGGCCGGATAGGTAAAATCGGGCACAATAACCTCATCGCCGGGACCAATCCCGGCTACCCGCAAAGCGGTCTCCAGCCCAGTGGTACAGGAATTGAAAGCCACTGAAAAAGCCGCCCCCGTATACCGGGAAACGGCCTCACAAAAACGGGCGGTCACAGGGCCTTCGGTTAAATGCCCGCTGTCAAGCACCTCATCAATCAGCAACCGGGAAGCCGGCGTGACATGCGGTTTCATCAGCGGGATCCTGAAGCTACTCATGAAAAGCCTCCACCGTTTCGATCATAAACTGGGTGACATCAATGTGGTCTTCCTGAACTTTGTCGGCCTGCCGGGCAGAATTGCTTTTACCACCCGGGCGGCCCATCAGGGTTCGGGCCGTTTTTATGGCCATTTGAATATCTTTTTCCTCCATACCAAAACTCATGACCAGACCATATTTCTTCTCCAGATACTTAAGATAGCCGGGACGCAAATTTGAAATGTACACCGCCGGCGTCCCGTTCACGGCAGCTTCTGCAGCCATGGTAGCCCCTTCACCTGCAACCAGCGTGGCATAAAACAGCACATGATGGATTTCATGGGGCAGGACATTGAGCCGGAATGGCTCCAGCTCATCAGGGAGAGGATTTTCCGAGCTGATAAAAACTTTTCCGATGGATTGGAGCGATTTGACCAGCTCCATTTTTTGGATGTCGGGAAAATCATGGTGCCCCAGATCATGCCAGGCATTCTTCCCGACAAAACGAACTACGGCAAATTTCTCATCTTCGCTGACACCAAGTTTTTGCAAAACATCCGGCCGGGGCTCAAAATATTTGGAAGAAAGAGAGGCCAGCTCCATCAGTCCGTGAAAACGATGATGTTTCTCGCCCAGATCCTCTTCAAAACAGTCGGGGGTATAAACCGCATGGCAAAAAGGCCTGATCAGCTTTCTATAAGCCCCGGTATGTTCCGTATCGGTGAAAGTGACATAAGGTTTTCCCGTCAGGAAAGCGGCAGGTCCCGAGTACATGGTGCTAAAGTCCAGAAAAAGATCGGGTTTAAACTTCAAGGCCCGGATCAGTTGCCTGATCACACCAACAGGGAAATAGAATATTTTCCCCAATTTGCTGCTTCCGCCTTTGCCACGAGACAGAAAAGGAAGGCCGTAATGTTTCAGCAAGGCAGGAATGGGATCACGATTGCGTGCGGTAACCAGAAAATGGTGGCCACGCTCTTCCATGAACTTTATGAAATTGCGGAAATAATGCACATGTGCCGGATGTCCTATGTCAATTAATATCTTCATCTTTTACAGTAATAAGTGAATACAAACTTTCTGATTTTTTTATACCATCGAAAAAACACCCTCCCGGTCCGCCACAAAGTCCAATTGTGGATATACACATACCGGCCGGTTTCTTTGACCATGCCGCCGTAAGATTTCTTGAAACGACGGAAAGACACATCTTTGCCGGGACGCCCCCCGTCCCCCATATCAAGGTAACAATATCCTGCACTTTGTAGTTCAGTGATGACGTTCCACAGGAATCCATCATACATCCATTGCCGGGATGCTTTCAGGCAATCTCCCTGGTACCAGAACCAGGCCCGGTCCTTGTGCATCAGAACCAGGACCACAGCCTCCAGCCTGTTATCCACGATCAGTCCCTTGAATACAAAATGACTGTCCATTTGTTTCAACGAAGAAATGCCTGAAAACAGAGAGCGGTGAGGCAATGGTTGCCCCTTCCCCCCACGGGTACACCGGATAATGTGCCAGGCCCCGGAAATCTCTTCAGATTCCGAAAGGTTTCTTACAGAATGATCGGCATGGATCAGCCTCTTAATATTTCCCTGTCTTTCCGGTGTCAACGATTTCCACACTTCTTCCGGCTTGCGACTTATATCCAGTACCACACTCAGGCGGGATTCATAATAAAAGCCTGCTTCTTCAAACACCGGTTTTAAAGACAATCCCATACGAAGATTAAGGATGCTTGTAAAAACCGCTTTTCCCCCCGTGTGTTTGATCAGGGCCTCCAGCAAGGCAAGCATGATCCCCTTCTCATTATCCGCCACAAGTGGGGCTCCCGTCACTATCAACCGGGAAGAAAATAGGGAAAAGGGAAAAATTCCGTTCCACAGCAATGCCCCCATGACCATTCCGGCAAGACGGCCTTCATCATAAGCAAAAAGCACGACCACCTGTTGATTCCGGGTTTGCCGCCACGCATCATACATATGGGGCATCTGAAAAACGCTCCCATCGGGATGATCATTCACAAATGATTCCCATTCCCGGCGGTCTGATGACCCGTCATATGGTAGTACCTTCAATGCCATGGTTCTATTTTTCATTCAGCCCCCGGAACTGATGCCGGTAAAGAGCTATCAATTTTGTTGTGATATTATCGGCAGAAATCTCTTCCACACGAGAGCGTCCATCACACCGCCCGTTATTCTGGATGGCCCGTGCCATGCCTTCAGCCAGAAAAACCGGAAGGGGAGGACAAATGCAACACCCTCTTAAGCCACCAAGCCAACGAACGACATCTCCAACCCGCGTGGAGACCACCGGCACATTACAGGCCAGGGCTTCCTTTACCACATTGGGTGATCCTTCATGGCGGGAGGTGACAAGCACCACATCGGCCGCATTGTAATAGAAAGGCATTTCATCGAGGGGAACCTCTTCTATCACCAATAAGCGGCAATCAGTATGCGTCAACCTGAGCTTATCCATCGCCCGGAGTGCAAGGTCATAATCTTTTACCTTCCTGCCCGGAGATGCAGGCCACAATACAACTATCCCGTGTGAGATTCCCGTTTTACTCCTTGCCTGCTCCACGGGTATCTCCCTGAACAGGGATAGATCCACGCCGTTGGGAATGACCTTCGCTTTATCCAGGCCAGGCACGCTTTTCATCTCAGGGCTTTTCACCACAACCTCCGGCCATATCCATGCCGCAAAAAGACCGACCAACCACCGCAGCCACCAACTACCCAGTACATCACTCCCCATCAGAGAAACCACCAGGGGCCGGGCGCCGGCAAGAGAAGCAACCATTCCGCAAAGCCCGTAATGAGCATGAATGATCTGAAACGGATGTTCATGCAGGTAGCGTCGCAAACGAAAGATGCCCTTCAAATAACCGATGAGACCCCCACTCTTAATACCAAAAAAAGCAACCCGAACCCCCATCTCTTCTAAGCTCCGGGCCTGTTCCCTGACAGCAGGTGCACATTTTCCGGTTTTGGCAGCGCTGCAAACAAAAAGAACTTTCAACCCGGGATAGGTCATTTTATCGTTTGTTTTCAAATAATTTTCTATTTAGTTTTTGTCTGTAAAGTCCAATTTCTTCCCCGAGGGATCCCCGATTTTATCGGGGCAGGCAGGGGTAAACTGTTACGCCACTTTTGAAAACGCTCATTCAGGAGAGTAAAATCCCTGATTTTCAAAAGTGACAAGCCTTGCAATTGGCACTTTCTGAACAGACACATGACTAAAAACAAACTTTGCTTAATTTATAGACGGGCACTACTTAGCGTCCGTCCCAATTGATGCCGGAACCAACCCCCGCTCGGCTCTGCCGCTTTGCTCCGCAAAGAAACTTCTGACAGGATGACATTTAACTCAACGTCATTCTGAGCCTTCGAAGACTCTCTCCCTGGTCATAGAGCACGTTTCTCCCCCGCTGAGCGAAGCCAATTTGCAAACAAAGCGACGGAACATCTGCCGAGCGAAGTCTGCTACTTCCTTATTTCATCCGTAAATAATTTATTTAAGTATTTGGTCGAATGGAACTTGCATTCATCAACATTTACATGTTCTTTTGAGACCTGAATGGTCATGCAAGTTTCATTCATCCAATCACTAAATTTAAGGAATTACCACTCCGAAATCAGAGAAGACTGGCCAGTGGCAGCAGGTATTTGACCAACTTCACTTTTTTGTATATGAGTCTCTTTTTTAGAACCATCCACCTGACCTTCATAGAAGAAGCAAGAAAAATGAACGGGTAATGGCACGTGTCATATGACGAAACAACTTTTTTTTGCATATTTGGCGACAATTGTTAAAAATCAGTAATCATGAGCCAGACCGACAGCGCCAAGCCGGAAAAAGGAACCAGTGTACTTGACTGGATCGAGAGAATGGGCAACAAGTTGCCCCATCCATTCTGGATGTTCGTGTGGATCACGATCTTTGTTGTGGTGATCAGTGCCCTCACCTCTTTTCTGGGTGTAAAAGCCACCGACCCCGCTTCCGGGGAGATTATAGAGGCCCAGAACCTGATATCGGGCGATGGTCTTCGCCGGTTCCTTCAGGAAATGGTGACCAATTTTGCCCATTT
>JBNJDH010000146.1:0-7831 GCA_051744695.1 Bacteroidota bacterium
TTTGAAATCTGGAGTTACACATGTAATAGGGGATCTAATGTAAATTTTCTTGTTAATGAGCTTACCGTGCCTCCGTGGCCGGAGGCATCACCGCCGGAGGCGGGGACTGTTTGTTGAGCAGTTGCACCAGCAAGGCCGGCAAAGATCAGCAGAAGCAGCATCATTCCTGTAGTGAAAAATGGCTCTGCACACGCTTCCCCTTTTGCCCTGATGCTTGTGCCTTTTGGGTTCTTTTTCATTTGCAGGTTATTAATTTTTAGATCATTATAGAAATTTAGACCCTTATGAAAAAAAAAGCAAGTTAAATTAGACGATAACCATTAAAAAAAATAAAAAGGAACTGCATTACATTGAAAACCCCTGGCTGCAGTAGCATTTATACCTCACTTTGATACAAATTTCAAAGAAAACATCCCTCACTTTAATACAAACCGGGAAATGCTTACGCAGGAAAGATCACTCAAAGATTATTGGTCTAATTCTCACCGCTACATACTGCGTTCGAAACAAACCTGGCTCTGCTACTGAAATAACATATTTCAAATTGATATTAAGGTCGTTATTAAGTCATATTAAATTCAATTCAAATCGAATTTAATTCGAGTTTGATATGAGTTTAAACCGAATTTAAAATCACTTTATAATTAAGATGGTACGGTGCAGTTAGTAGGGAGGCACAAACAAATACTTAACAAACACCTGGTTTTTATCCTTGTCAAAATAAACAACAATCTCGCCTG
This sequence comes from Bacteroidota bacterium, assembly GCA_051744695.1. Lineage (GTDB taxonomy): Bacteria > Bacteroidota > Bacteroidia > Bacteroidales > Marinilabiliaceae > Marinilabilia. The sequence goes on from JBNJDH010000146.1 coordinate 741, forward strand.
TAGGGGTGGAATGATCAATTGCATTTTTGTTTAATTTTTATGGTAGATCTTTTGAACATTGCATCATCAAAGCTTGTTTCTTTATAAATATTGCCACAGTAAGAATCAATTAATCAGTTTAAATCAAAGGACTATGCTCGGATTATTCAAAAAAGACCCCGTCGTCAAACTTCAAAAGAAGTATGACAAATTAATGGAAGAAGCCTACAAACTCTCCACCATTAACCGCAAATTGTCGGATGAAAAGTACGCCGAGGCTGATGAAGTGCTAAAGCGCATCAAAGCGTTAAAGTAGAATTCCGGGTTTGCAAGACCCGTGATAAGGATTCCGGGACTTACACCTGTTACATCATCAATTCCATCATTTATGCCCACTTACCGCCTCGAGGTTCAACAGCAAATCAATGCTTCTTCGCAGGAAGTCTGGGATTTCATTTCTTCCCCGGCCAACCTGAAACAAATCACACCGCCCCACATGGGTTTTGATATCCTGACTCCGGGTCTTCCGGAAAAAATGTATGAGGGCATGATGATTGAATACAAGGTATGGGCATTGCCCTTTTTACCCACCAAATGGCTCACCGAAATCACCCACATAAAGGAACTGGAATACTTTGTGGATGAACAGCGCGCCGGCCCCTACAAATTGTGGCACCACGAGCACCATTTGAAACCGATAGAGAACGGGGTTTTGATGACCGATATTGTGCATTACATCCCACCCATGGGCCCTCTGGGTGCGATAGCCAATAAAATTTTGATTTCCGGGCAGCTGGAAAAGATTTTTGAATTCAGGGAAGGGGTTATTGATGAAAGGTTTGGGTGAAGATTCAATCGCTCATCAACCATCCGAAACCGGAGATCATCAAATCCTGCCCGGAGCAAATGATTTTTTAATTCGACTGCATATCGGCAATTGCGAGTGCCTATCAAAAAAAAGTTTGGGGGATAATGCGTTTACGACAGAATTGGCAGTTCTCCAAATGGGAGTTGACTTTTAATTTGCTGATATTTTGTTTTTTACAAAAACCTGTCATTTGTAACGACGTAAAGCAATCTTAAACCATTTACCAGAACCAGTGAGTTAAATTGAGAATAAATTTATACCTTGTGAATGGTTTTTTGATGTAACTTACATTTCCAGGGATGTTAATCTGCAATGGAACACACTACATCCATTTGCAATTGATTTCTAACCTGTATTATTGACTTCTTCGAATTTCGTTTCATAAATTATCCCTGTCTCCGACAGACAGATCTGCCGGGTAATAAAAGTTTAAAAATTCAAGAAATGAGCTCCGATCATTTAAATATATCCAAACTTGTCATTGCAGAAGATGAACCCTGTGAAATCCGAAAAATAGAAGGGGTTGTACATGATCTTTTCCCTGAAATTAAAATCATCGGAAAAGCAGACAACATCAAAGATGCTGTTACGCTCATTAAAAATCAGAAACCCGATCTGGCCATCTTCGATATCAACCTGAAAGACGGGACAGCCTTCGAAATACTGGAACATCTGGATGTTTTTGATTTTCAGATTATATGGACAACCGGCTACGAGCAATACGCCATCAAAGCTTTCCGCATCAGTGCAGTTGACTATCTTCTTAAACCCTACAATACCTGCGATTTAGTAAAAGCCATAAGAAAGGCCGGAGACAATATATCCCGGATCAGGCACCAGAAAAAATTGGAAAGCCTGGCAGGCATTTTTCAACCAGAAGTGAAAAATCAAATTGTCTTACATACATCCGAGGCTTTTCACATCATAAAATTTGAGGACATTATATACTGCATGGCAGAAAATAATTACACCCGGTTCATCCTCAACGACGGCCCCAAATTAATCGTATCAAAACCATTAAAACACTATGAATATTTGCTGGAAGATCATGGATTTTGCCGCATACATCAATCGTATTTGATAAACCTTCACAAGATGAAAAAATTTATCAACCACAAGAAGGCTTTCGCCATAATGGTTAACAGTGAAAAAATCCCTGCTTCCAAATCCTTGAAAAGCTGTATTCTCAATTATCTGGATGGCTTAACGGACTAAATCCTCCTTCGCCTTTACGAAATTCTAACCCAAAACACCCCCTTACTCATTAGATTGAAAACACTTCTCATGCTCTAAAACAAAGAGGTAAATTGTATCTGTAATCACCCCTTAAAAAGCATGAGCTATGAAAAATCTTTACGTCAAATCTTCCATCCAAAAAAGGTCAATGACCACGTATTTAGTCATTGCTCTGTTGTCTTTCCTTTCAACAATCGCAATGGCCCAGGAAGCCCAGTGGGCCAGAACGATAGGCAGTAGCGACGCCGACCAGATTACATCCATTGCATACGATAACGATGGATGTGTTTACATTGTCGGCACCTTTGAAGGTACAGTCAACTTCAATCCTTACTTAATATTAAACGGAGATTACCGAACATCGAACGGGGGGAAAGATATTTTTATACAAAAATATGATCCCAACAACATCTATCCTGTTTCATGGACAAGGACCTTTGGAGGACCTGGTGATGATTTTGTTGCAGATATGGACATCGATTTAAATAAAGTAAGCGAGGGAACTCACATGTTAACGATTGCAGGAGATTATGAAAATACCGTGGACTTTAATCCTGCTGCAGGAGAAGAGGAAAACAAAACAGCAATCAACCGGGATGTGTTCGTAACATACTATCACAGCACCGGAGCGTACCAGCGAACCAAAGTCCTTGAAGGGACGGGCTATGCATCTGCAAAAGCAGTGAAATTTACAACAGAAAGCAGCATTGCATTAACCGGAATTTTTACAGGACATCTTGACTTAATGCCGGAAAACGAATCTTTGGGAGATGCAACCGCACATGGAGATTCAGATATTTTTCTTGTCAATATGGGAACAACCGCCGGGAACTATACTTTTATGGCCCATTTTGGTGGTCCCGGCTTAGATGAAGTGTACTGCCTTGACACGGACGAGGATAACAACATCTACATAGGAGGGGCCTTTTCCGAAACAGCAGATTTTGATGCCACTATAGGCGAAATAAATATTACATCTGTTGGGAAAACTGACATGTTTCTGGCTTCTTACTCTACATCCACGGGGCTTAACTGGGTGAGATCTTTTGGCAACGAAGAAGACAACGCATTAACCGCCATGACGATTGCCAACAATTCAATATGGTCCGCCATGAGTTTTTACGGAGAAATAGGCTTTCAGACCGGATGGATTGGAGGGTTCCCGGTATTTAATAATTACACTTCCGAGGGGAAGGATGTCTTGCTTATGAGGCACCAGACCGACGGTACGCCCGTTACTCAGTCGTATAGAAAAGTGGGGGGAAACAATACCGACCAGATCAATGATATGAAAACAGACAGCAAAGGCAACATCGTTATCACCGGCTTCTTTAGCAGTTCTGATCTGGATTTAAACCCGGACGACGAGTATGAAGACATTTTTAGTACAGCAGGAGGGAATGACATTTTCATGGCCCTGCTAACGGATAATTATGAATACATCTGGGGCGGAACGGTTGGCGGAACAACCAGTGCGGATGTCCCGGCCTCACTTGCTTTAACAGAAGGGGGAACGATCTATAATGCAGGAAAATTCAATGGGGATGTCAACTTTAACCCCTGGGCAGGTGATGCAATCAACCGTTCATCAACAGGGTTTTCCAATGGATATTTTTGGGCTGTGGAATCATACAATAGCGCGACGGACATTCTCACTTTTGAAATGACCGAACAAACAGCCCCTGCGGCTATTGACAATGGAACCCATCAGGTTGATGTTGAAGTAGAATCCGAAACGGACATCTCAAGTCTTTCTCCGACTATAACAATTTCTGAAAATGCCGTCATAAATCCACCCTCCGGAGAGGCACAGGACTTTACCAACCCGGTTACTTACCAGGTCACCGCGGAAAACGGTGTTGATATACAGGACTGGACGGTTCAGGTTAGTGTTGCAACGGGCGAACAACAAGCAGCAGCCCATTCATTCCAGATTTATCCAAATCCGGCCTCCAATTATCTTTTCATAGAATTACCCCAGGGGCGCATCAATGAAGTGAAAATATTTTCTCTATCGGGAAAACAACTGCTAGATGAAAAGTATGCACAACAAAAAGTGAAAGTTAATGTGGAATCTTTACCTGATGGCATTTACCTGATCAAGATCAATACATCGGACCAGAAATCCATTAATAAAAAACTCATAATCAAACAATAAAGCTCCCGGGAAACCATTTATCAAGATACCATGATCAATTTTCATGGTATCTTTTTATTGTCGCTTTCAATTCTACTGACCTTGATCTTCCGGTATAGACAAGTTTTAACCGATAAATGGATCTTGTATTACATAGAAAAACAACCTCTTAACCCCTTATGCATTCGATGGTTAAACAATTGCCTGACAGCATGTTACAAAAGCTTAGCGGACTATCGTGATATGAAATTTGATTTAACCCATTGTTACTCGTTAAATAAAACATATTGCTTTTCCCTGGATAAAAATGCGGCATTTTGAAAATCTCTATTTCTTAAAATATTTGCCTATAAAAGCAAGAAATTTGTCTTGATGAATGGGTTTCGCAATATAGTCGTCGCAGCCTGCTTGCAGGGATAGTTCCCGATCACCGGAGAGTCCGTAGGCGGTCTGGGCAATAATGATCACATCTTTGTTAAATTGCCGGATTTGCCTGGTGGCTTCATATCCGTCCATTTCCGGCATTTTGATGTCCATCAGAACAACATCAATATCCGGATGATTGCGGCAAGCTTCAACAGCTTCAAAACCCGTTCCCGCGATCAGAATTTCTTTTCCGATGGTCCGAAGTCTTTCCTGCAACAATATTTTGGAGGTTTCATCGTCTTCGACAATCAATATTTTTATCCCCTTCATCTCGGGCAGCTGTTCATCAACGGCTTCATCAGGTTCCGTTTCGTTTTGATCATTATCAATTTCCTGTTCTGTATTATAGGGCAAAGTAAAAAAGAAAGTGGAACCAACGCCCTCTTCACTTTCAACCCAAATTTGCCCGCCAAGCATTTCCACATAGGCTTTGGAGATGGACAAGCCCAGACCTGCCCCTTGCAGGGCCATTTTGTCCACAAGATCTGACTGCATGAAACGCTCAAATATAACTTTTTGCCTTTCTTCCGGGATGCCAATTCCGGTGTCTTTCACGTAAAACTCAAGCACTTCCTCTTTTTTCAGATATCCGATTTCGATGCTCCCTTGTTCGCTGTATTTGATGGCATTTTTGACAAAGTTGGCTAAAATGGCATAAACTTTTTCATAGTCGGTATGAACAATGGATTCTTTTGTTGGCAAGGAATTTTTAAAAGAAAGCGCCATTCCTTTGGCTTCTGCCTCGGGCTTAAAGAAGGTGTAAATGTATTCAATGAGTTCGTTGATGTTCGTTTCCTTTATATGAAGTTGTTTCTGACCGGTCTCAATTTTTGAAATGTCAATGATATCGTTGATGATGCTAAGCATACGGGCCCCGCTTTCCTCGATCACAGAAATGTAGCTTTGCTGCTCGTCACTGGAAAGTTTCGGTTCTTTTAAAAGTTCGGCAAAACCGAGTATACCATTCATGGGCGTCCGGATTTCGTGGCTCATATTGGCCAGGAAGGCTGATTTGAGGCGATCACTCTCTTCGGCCTTCTCTCTGGCTGAACGCAGCTCTTCTTCTGCTTTTATACGATCTGTAATATCCCGAGATGTCCCCTGTATGCCAACGGGGTTCATTTGTTCATCCCGCAGGAAGGTGGCCCTAATCTCGTCCCAGCCAATGGATCCATCGGCATAATACCGTTCTGCTTCCAGGGTAAACACCCGGTTTTTATCAGCTTCGGGATCTTCTTCTTTTGCCAATTGTTCAGTTAAAACTTTCTGAAATTTATCAAGCGATGCCGGCGGATAGGTTTGAGAAATAGGTTTTTTAAGATAATCCGCTTGCTTAACACCTAAGACCCTTTCAACAGATGGACTTATATAAACAGGGTTCATTTCAAGATCGGTGATCCAAACCACATCGGTTACATTTTCTGCTATGCGACGATATTTTTCCTCACTTTCTTGTAAAGCCTTCTCAGCAATTTTCCGTTCAATGATCTCCCCAATCAACCGGGCCATAAACTCACCACGTTTTTTCCCAAGCTCGATAATAAAATCGGGCCTTGGCTTATAATAGAATGCCCTCTTTTTCAGCTCATAAAAATTGGTGTCATATTTTTCTGACAGATGCTGCAAAGTTTCATCATCTTGTGGCGGATTGCCATAACCGATGTTCACACAACCGATCACTTCATTATTCGCAAAAACAGGAACCGCATATAGTTTAATGCCCCCCACACAGTCAATATCGGTGGCTTTGCCGGAATTCATGGCCAATTTGGCTGAATCGTTCCAACAATTTTCATGACACAACCATTTGCCGCAATTAAGGGCTTCTCTGATATTTTCTGTGCCACAGAGTTTAAACGATGCCTCATCCATAAACCGGCACCAACCCGATTCAAATGCCCCGTAAGCATAATCGCCGTTGGCTTCATATACGGCAATAGAAGTATCGAGTAAGGCCATGACATCTTTAGACATATCGGCAAGGGTCTGTTTGCCCACCCCATCCTGAATAACCCTGCTGTCGTTATACCGGGATACATCCCCGTAAGATTGCCCCGGGTTTTCAAAAAAACCAAACGCTGATTTTTCGGTAATCCATTCGTATTGCAACATTTTGGATTCTGCCTGCTTACGTTGGGTAATGTCCTGCACATTTCCAAGAAAGTAGAGAGGCTCTTCCTCTTTGTTTTTGATAACTGTGGCATTTAACAACCCATAAACCTTATGGCCATCTTTATGTATGAAACTTTTTTCGAGCTGGAAAGAAGGGATGGCCCCGTTTTTTAATTGTGTCTGCAATTCCATATTTTCTTCCCGGCTTTCCGGATGGGTAATGTCATCTAATGTCTTCCCAATTAATTCTTCTTCGGTATATCCAAGCATCTCGCAGTAACTGCTGTTCGCGGCAGCAATTTTAAAATCCAATGAAATGATTGCCATCCCGAT
>JBNJDH010000147.1:0-7803 GCA_051744695.1 Bacteroidota bacterium
ATGCAAGGTGGAGGTGGCGTTCAGCCGTTTTTTGCCACCGCTGGAGGGAAAGATTCTGCCGGATTACAAAGCGCCATTGACCTGGCGGTAAAGCTTACAGAAGAAAAACTCGGGTAATCACCGGTAAAGGCAAGACCGGTAAAACTATACGATATGAAGATAGACCGGACTTTTGACTTATTGGATAATTTAAGGGCCCATCACAATAAGCCGGACATACTTGCGGCCAAGCGGGAAGGCAAGTGGGTTGGATTCAGTGTGGATGATTACATCCGCAATGCCACCAATTTTGCTTATGGCCTTCTCTCCATGGGGTTTAAAAAAGGTGACAAAATTGCAACTGTTTCCAACAACCGGCCCGAATGGAATTTTGTGGATATGGGAATGGCCATGGCGGGTGTGGTGCATGTGCCGGTTTATCCAACCATCGGGGATGATGAATACAAATACATTCTTTCGCATTCTGATGCCAAAATGTTGATTGTTTCCGATCTGGCTGCATACAAAAGGTTGAAACCTATTGCCGGGAAAATCTGGAAACTGAAAAAGGTCTATACTTTTAATTATTACGATGACGTACCCCATTGGTCTGAAATTACCAATGCCGGATTTGAAAACAAGGTCAGATACCGCGATGAACTGGAGAAAATTTCTTCTTCAATATCGCCCGATGATCTGTTTACGATCATTTACACCTCTGGTACTACAGGCCTTCCAAAAGGGGTGATGCTCTCTCATCGAAATTTGTTGAGCAATGTGGAAGGGGTCTTTGATCTTTATCCACTTGATGATTCCGACCGGATACTTAGTTTTTTGCCTTTATGCCATGTCTATGAACGGATGGTCAATTATCTGTTCCAATGGAAGGGGTGCAGCATTTATTATGCCGAGAGTCTGGGGGCTATTGCTCAAAACCTGGCAGAGATTAAAGCATCTGCTTTTGCAACTGTGCCACGTGTCATTGAGCGCATCTATGACCGCATTGTATCTAAAGGAGAAGCTTTCAAAGGGGTTAAACGAAAGATCTTTTTCCGGTCTCTTAAGTTGGGGGAGCATTACAGACCCGAAGGGAAGAACAGTGCATTTTTCAGAATGCAGCTTCGATGGGCACGGAAACTTGTGTTTTCGAAATGGCAATCCACCTTCGGGGGCAACCTAAGGTTCATCATTTCTGGCGGAGCGGCTTTGCAACCACGCCTGAGCCGGTTGTTCTTTGCGGCCGGTATTCCTTTAATGGAAGGTTATGGAATGACCGAAACATCGCCTGTTATTGCAGCCAACCACCTGAGCGAACCCAATTCATTAAAAATCGGGACAGTAGGGCCTGTGTTGAAAAATATTGAAGTCAGAATTGATGATGATGGTGAGATTCTGGTTAAGGGACCGAACGTGATGCTGGGTTATTACAAGGATTCGAAACATACCAAAGAAGTTCTTGAAAAAAATGGTTGGTTTCACACCGGAGATATTGGTAAATTTGTAGATGGTCGATTCCTGAAGATTACTGATCGCAAGAAGGAGATGTTTAAAACTTCCAGTGGTAAGTACATTGCCCCTCAGGCCATCGAAAATCTGTTGAAAGAATCTTTCTTCATCGAACAGGTCATGGTGGTAGGCGAAAATGAAAAGTTTGCAAGTGCCCTTATATCGCCTAATTTCGAATATCTTCACGTATGGGCCCACGAGCATCATATTTATTTCCGCGATAATGAGGAATTGGTTACGCATCCGGAAGTGGAAAAGCTCTTTCGAAAAGAGGTGGGAAACTACAATAAGCAATTGGGGCAAACTGAACAGATCAAGCGGTTCAGGCTGGTTTGTGAACCCTGGTCGGCATCAACCGGCGAACTGTCCCCCACGTTAAAACTTCGCCGACGGGTGATCTATAATAAATATGCCGGCCTGTTGCGTGAAATTTACAATTATGCACCAGGCGAAGAAAACCGGGGCTCAATAAAATTTAATGACCTTTAATTGTCACAATAGGTTGTTGTGTCAAAAACATAAATCTTATGGAAGAACCTTTGGAAACTGTTGCAACTTTCAATTACGCACACGAAATGGGGTTGGTCCGCAGTAAACTGGAGTCGGAAGGCATCGAGTGTTTTGTCCAGGATGAGTTGACGGCCCAGACCTATATTTTCAACGCGATAGGGGGAATGAAACTGCAGGTGCGTCCTGAAGATGCTGAACGTGCCCGTGAGATTGTTCGTGAAATGGGGGTTTTCGATGCCCCCCATCAGTCGGGTTCAAGGATGAATACTTTTGATCGTGTCACCCGTCGCATGCCGATGTTGGGAAATCTGAACGTGATTCTTCGTTTTTTCGCATTTCTTGTGCTTCTTGCTGTGGTTTTATCAGCTGTGTACGCACTCATTGTTATGTAATATATGCAACAGGGGCGGGGGCTTTTTCATCGGATTTCCGGATGGCTGAGAAGCATGCCCTGGTATGAATACTGGCGGCGTGTATTTTGGCGTTATCCGGATTTTTTATTGGCAGCCAGGGCCACCTTGGTTATGGCTTTGGTGGTGATACCTCTCGAAATTTTGGGGCATTCCTTCTTTGCCGTTACTATGGCTCTTGGCGTTTTGGCCGGGGCGCTATCTGAAACCGACGATCATCCCCGGGGGCGGATCAAAGCCCTGATCATTAAGGTTGTCGCATTTGCTCTTTCGGCCCTTTCTGTGGAAATACTTCGCCCCTGGCCCATTTGGCTGGGGGTAGGACTGGCTATCTCTACCGTCTTTTTTATTCTTATTGGGGGGATTGGGGAAAGGTACCGGGGCGTGACGTTCGGTGCTGTCCTTGTTGGCATTTATACCATGATCGGAACGGAAATCAGTTCCACCTGGTACTGGCAGCCCTTACTGCTTTCCGGGGGCGCTTTAGTTTATGGCCTCATCTCATTGCTTCTTTTGTTTGTTCACCCCTGGCGGTTGCTTCATGAACAACTGGGCAGGGGGTATTTTGCATTGGCACGTTACATGGACGAAAAATCCCGTTTGTTTCCCAGTGATGAAAAAATGCAGGAAACGATAAGGGCCCGTCTGGCCATTCTCAATGTGGATGTGGTGACTTCTCTGGAAAGAATCAAAGAATTGCTCAATAGCTACCGAGACGAAATAGATGATGAAAAGAGGCTGGAGTCTTATTTCCACTATTTCATGGTCTTGCAGGGTTTGCACGAACGGGCAGCTTCGAGTCACGAGCGGTATGATCTTCTTAGCAAAGACCCGGGCAACAGCGAAATTGTTGAGATTACCGGCCAGACGCTACATGAACTTGGACATGCCGCCCGGCGGTTTGCCGAGAGCATGCTCACCGGAATCAAATTCCAGTGTCCTGCTTCCCTGAAATGGATGGTGAATTTGTTGTCCGACCGGCTCGGTGAACTTCAACTCAATAAGACACATCCTTTCACCCTGCTCGCTACCAATTTGATTCATGCGGGGAGCTCGTTACGGAAACTGGAAAATCCTCCCACGGAAAATATATTGCCCAGGCTTTCCAGAGATGCACGTTCTTTATGGAGACGGTTCCGCTCTCAACTGAGCCTGGATCATCCGCGTATGCGTTATGCCATCCGCCTGGCTTTGTGTTTTGTAGCCGGTTTTGCCATCAGTGAGATGTTCGAGATCGATAAAGGGGAATGGATTGTTTTAACCGTTCTGTTCGTTCTTCAACCCACCTATAGTGCAACACGCCGAAGACTCTATCAACGGGTATTGGGAACTCTGACGGGGGTGGTTTCGGGAATTCTTGTTGTGAAATTGCTTACGCTGCCGGGACAGGTGATGTTGATGCTGGCTTCCGCGTTTCTCTTTTTTGTCTGGTTGAAGCGACAATATTCGGTTTCGGTGGTTTTCATTACCATATTTGTGTTGTGTGCATTCAATCTGATTGCCGGGAAGGGGGTTGCCGTGATGGCGCCCCGTCTACTGGATACCTTGATCGGGGCCTTCCTTGCTTTAGGTACGGTGCGGGTATTATGGCCCCAGTGGCAGTATAAAAAACTTCCGCAATTGCTTGGTACTGCGCTGGAAAAAAACACGACTTACCTGAAAGCGGTTCTACAGGAATATGAAAAAACTTCATCGGATGACCTTGAATACCGGATTGCCCGCCGGGAAGCCCATCAGGCAGATAATGCCCTGGCCCTTGCCTGGCAAGACATGCAGATGGAGCCTGCCAAATTCCGGCAGTTTCGTCAGCAGGCTTTCCGTCTGACATATCTCAACCATGCCCTGCTTTCTTTTATTTCAGCTTTTGGCGCTCATCGCGGCGGAACACGAAAAAACAACAGTGAAGTGTTGAAAATCGGCCGGCAAATTCTGGAGGTGCTTGGAAGTAATGGGCAATCACCAAAAGAAAGGAAGGAGCTCTATTCCCTGATAGTTCATGACATTCGTGAAAAGATTCAAATGGGATGGCCGGAAGGGGTTCATCAACAATTCGTACTTTTATACAATATTGCGGACACCGGCCGGCAACTCGCCCATGAAGAAACCACCTTCCCTGAGCTAAAACATTAAATTGTAAGGCCTCTGAATGGCCGTTTTTAGTTCGTCAAGACTGATATTGCGGCTGTAGCGAAAGGTTTCGCGGCCATCAAAAAATACAAGTACGGTTGGAACGCTGAATATCCGGTTTTGGGCTGCCACTTCGCTTTGTTCAAGGGTGTTGCAGTAAAACATCTCCATTTTCGGGAATTGCTCTGCCAGCAGGTCTGCTACCTTGGGTTTGAGTACTTTGCAAACAGAACACTGGTCGTGCGAAAAATAGATCAAAACAGCTGGTTCTGTGCCGATGACTTCCTGAAAATGCGCATATGAATGAATGTTGTTCATGAGAAGATTATGTTACTCTGAATAATGTTATAGTTGTTCTTTGTTGAGCAAAGCCACAGCGTATGCCGAAATGCCTTTTCCTTCTCCTACAAAGCCAAGTTTTTCGGTGGTGGTGGCTTTGATGGAAATCTGGTCCGGAACCACCTTCATGGTTTGGGCAAGAATCTTTTGCATTTCGGGGATATGGGGGTTGATTTTGGGACGTTCCAGACATATCGTAGAATCAATATTCCCCAGCTCATACCCTTTGTCCCGAATGATATCCATGGTTTTTTCCAGCAAAATTTTACTGTCTATGCTTTGCAGTTCCGGATCATTGTCGGGAAAATGATAGCCGATGTCTCGCAGGTTAAGAGCTCCCAGGAGGGCATCACAAATCGCGTGGATAAGGACATCCGCATCCGAATGTCCCACGGCGCCTATTGTAGAGGGGATTTGGATGCCACCGATCCAAAGGGGGTGTTCCTTTGCAAGTTGGTGGACATCGTATCCCATTCCGATTCGCATTGACATAATGACTTTAAGAGGTTGGTTTATTGTTGTTGATTTTTTCAGAAGCCACTCGTTAACAATAGAGCATTGAATTTTTTCAAGGATTTGAGCTTTGAGCTTCGAGCTTTCAGCTACTTCTGACTTCTGACTCTGCGACTGAGCTACTTTTATCTATCTAATATGTGTGAAAAAATGAAATTCAAAAACATACATTTTGTTGGTTTTCGTGATACGTCGCAAAAAAGAATCAAAATTTGGTTCATCACTAAAATGCGGACTTATTTTACAAAAATAGAAATGTCTAATGATTACTATGGCATACGACACCTTCAGAGTCGATATTTTATATTTTGCAAACAGCTATAAACATAGGAGCCCTTCAGGCTCCGATTCTCTCAAATATTCGAGCATGACCCCGAAGTGGGTCAAATGTTTATAGATGTAATGTATACATGAGAATCAACCCCCAAAGCGGGTCGAACCCGTTATGTATATTTGTTTGTTTTTCGCAGCGGTTTCCCGATTATGACCTTTTGAAGTATTAAATAGGTACGCATTATTATGATGAACCCAAAATTTCTTATAGCCTTTAACTTCCAACTTCTAACTTCCAGCTTCCAGCTTCTAACTTCCAGCTTCTAACTATCCTGCTGCTGGGGCACTTTTATCTAAAAACCTTACGATCCTTTGTGTTGTTTAAACATCTGATTTCTAATCGGATTATTTATGAATGAATCAGGCTCACTTCAGGAAAAAACTTTTGAATGTTTTTTTATTGTTCTTCCTCGTTCTCTCCACGCAATGCAGCCAGATCCAATCCAAGGGTAAAGCGCACTGTGTTGGCAAGCGGATTGTTTTGAACCATTGGGATAATGTATGATGCATCAATGGTCAGCATGTTGAACATCATCCCGACACCGGCTGTGGCAAATTTCCGGTTTCCTTTGTTTTCGTGCTCATGAAAATAGCCTGCCCGGATGGCAAATTGCTGGTTATACAGGTATTCCACCCCGCCACTGATGTTGATCTCCTGTAGCTCTTCCTCAAATCCGCCCGGGGCATCTGAAAAGGATTGAACCATGCCGGAAATAACGGATTTATCATCACTTTGGAAAAAGGTGCTGTTGTTATCCACCGAGGCGGTATCAGGTGTTGGAACCAGTAGCTTATTCAGATCAAGAGACAGGGTTAATTGGTTATACTCGTCAATGTTGGTGGTGAGTGAAGTTCCCAACCGGAGATTGGTGGGAATGAATTGTTCTGTATTTCCGTCATAGGATATTTTATTCCCGATGTTGGAGATGTTGATGCCGGCACTAAGGTTGCTTGCCCTTCCACTGATATCCAGCTCATTATGGTAATAAAAAGCCAGGTCAGCGGCAAAAGAGTTACCGGGCTGATAATGATCATAGCCTGTTCCGGCCAATCCCATTTGCAAATCAGAGCGGATGTATCTGAAAGCTACTGAGCCTGAAAGGTGCTCGGACAGAACACGACTGTAGGCAGCATCTATGGCAAATTCGCTTGGATTTACAGAAATGCCGTCCTCAGGATTGGCTTCCTGGGTAAATATTACTTCCCCCATGGAAAAATACCGAAGGGAAGCACTTACGGTTTGTAAGTCATCCAATCTCTTGTAACCGGCCAAATAGTATAAGTTGATGTCGTTGACAAGTTTTCGGAGCCATGGGGTATAAGATAGGGCTATTCCGGATTCTTTGTTGATAAAAGCGTATTTGGCCGGGTTCCAATGTTGCGAATTCACATCCGGGGAGATGGCAACGGCAGCATTTCCCATAGCGCCGCCTCTGGATTCGGGCGCGATTTCCAGGAAAGGAACGGCTGTGCTGATGATGTTGACGCGTCCACCCAATTCGCCGGGATCAATTTCCTGAGCGGAAGCAACAGAAAGAGAGCCTAATAAAAAAAATGTGAATAGCGCTTTTTTCGTAAATTCTGGTTTCATTGACTGAATATTTCTGGTATAAGTTTTTGTTAGGGTGCTGGCAGCAACTTGGCTACAGCAGATGTTTTTTCTCCATTCTGTGTTTCAAGAACCACTCTTACGAAACAAATGCCCGAATGGTTCCATCCCGATTTTTCCATCGGCAATTTATAAGGTCCTACTTTGTTTCCGGATGACAAAAGCTCGTCTTCAACCACGCCGGTTACTCTTCCTGAAGCATCAATGAATTGAATGGTTGCATCGATCAGGGAATTGGGGGCGTCTGTTTCAAACGCAATAAAAACATCTTCTCCTTTTTTTACCGGATTGGGCCATGTATTGAATTCCCGTAACCGGATGCCATGATCATCATTAACCCTGAAGATTAACGTAGCAGTGGAGGAATTATTGTAGTTGTCCCACACTTTAAGGGTGAGTTCGTGGTTGCCGTTTTCCAGCCGGGGCAGCTGATAGGAGATGGTCCCTTCCCGGAAATCATCCCGGGCTGCGGTGAAG
>JBNJDH010000148.1:0-7735 GCA_051744695.1 Bacteroidota bacterium
TTGCAACATGGTTTGTCTGAAATTTGCATTAGCGATTTAAAGACAAAAAGATGTTAAACTATTTAAAATGAAATGTTATGAAAACACTATTCAATTTTTTTTTAGTAACTGTATTTATACTTGCAACTTTTGTAAGTTTTGGTCATAATGACAAAAAATCAAAAAAGGCAGACACTCCGGAACAAAAAGTTGAGAAAGTAAAGATTGACCTTATCAATGAGGAATTCCCAACTGCCAAGGCAGAAGTGTTGGTTTTCATGGATGAAATTAAACAATCGATCATTGATGGTGATGTCGACAAACTGATTTCACTTCATGCCTATGGTCCTAAATTTACAGAATTTAAGAACGGGCAGCCGCGAAATGGTGGAAAGGAAAATGAAGAATACGAACGTGGTGTATTTGGCAATGTGACTGAAGTACTTAAATTTGAATATGATGATTTGAAAGTTGCAGTATATGATAATGTTGCGAATGTAACTTTTCATTCGGACTTTCATTTGAAGTTTGGCGAAGACGAAGCTGTTGTGAATGACCAGATTACATTACTACTTGTAAAGACTGACAACGGTTGGAAAATAGTTCACGAACACCATTCTCCACTTAATAAATCTGAAGGATAAATATGCAAACGTTTGAGCTAACAGATGAAGCGTCACTTGTATATAATTTTTATTATTCTGCCAAAAATAATTTGGTGCCAGTCCATAAACGAAAAGGAGCCAAATGCACCGGCAAATCCATGGTATGGAAACAGGACTTTGGTACCCCAAATGGAAGCTGCAATCCTTTTTGATGGAGTTGTAGATTCTATTGAATGGGGATACATAGATACATTACCACTTGTTAGTCACTGGCCGGCAGCTTCATCTGTACCCGGTACCCGAACAGAATTTCGTGTGGCGTACGATGAAAAATTTCTTTATTTTTCAGCAGTTTGTTATGATGATCCTGCCCATATTCAGGCACCCTATTTCGAGCGTGATAAATGGGAAATGACAATGGATAATGTTAACCTGATACTAGATACATACAACGACAATGAAAATGCGCTGGTCTTTAGCGTATCTCCCACCGGTTCACGTATTGATGTGAGTGTAAGAAATGACGCGCAAGGTTTTGAGCCCATTGATCTATCGTGGAATGCCTATTGGGAAGCGAAAGTTACTTTAAACGACGAGGGTTGGATGGCAGAAGCCCGTATTCCTTTCAGCAGCCTCCGTTTTCAAAAGCATAATGATACAACAACAATGGGACTAATCGCTTTTCGCCATCGTCCTTTTTATAAGCAAATGGACATTTACCCCGCTATTCCCCGTGACTGGGGATTCTGGAGCTTTGTTAAACCATCTCAGGCAAAGGATGTCAGTTTTTCCGGAATACAGAATAAAAGACCCTGGTTTACCTCGCCATATTTATTATCCCGTTTGGGGTACCACCATAACAGATTGCCTGAATCCCCGGGTTATGAAAAAGTATCGGGCAACAAATTAGATGTAGGATTGGATATTCAACATGCCGTTTCAAATAATATGAACCTGGATATTACTGTGAACACGGATTTTGCGCAGGTTGAAGCCGATGATCAGGTGGTTAACCTGAGCCGGTTTTCCCTCTTTTTTCCTGAAAAAAGAAGATTTTTCCTGGAACGTTCGAGTATAATGGAATTTAGTTTTGAAGACAATAACCGTCTGTTTTACAGCAGGAGAATAGGAATCAACGAGGGTAGCCTTATTCCTTTGTGGGGTGGAGTTCGGCTGGTTGGCCGGTTAAAAAGTTTTGACGTTGGCGCAATGACCATGCAATCGCGTGAAAAGTTTGATTTTCCTTCTGAAAATTTCGGAGTACTCCGGTTACGTAAAAGAATTTCAGAAAATAACTCTTATGTAGGTGGAATAATAACTTCCCGAACCGATTTTACCGGAAACACCAACCTGACTTACGGGTTGGACGGGATAATCAACCTTTTCAAAGATGACTATTTAAAAGTGAACCTTGCCCAAAGCCGGCAAACACAGCAACCTGATTTGGAATCAAATGTTCCGAAAGATCGAAACCGGATTTATTTACAGTGGGAGGATCAGTCTAATGTTGGGTTTAATTACTCGCTGAGTTACTCACAGGTCGATTTGAACTACGAACCCGGACTGGGTTTTGAAATGAGAAAAGATTTCAAGGCAGTAGGCGATCGCATTTCCTGGGGTTTGTTTCCGGGTGAAAAATCCTCATTGTACTACCTGCAATTTACGGTCAATTCGCAGGCATACTTTTCTAATACATCAAACCAACTGGAAACTTTTTTGGTTTCGCCATTTGTTCAACTGGAGTGGAATAACCGCAGCAGCGTGCAATTCACCTATTCGCGTTTTCTTGACAATCCGCCGGATGCCTTTAACCTTAGTCGAGGCATTGTAATACAACCGGGAAAATACGTAAATAATGATTTAACCATACTTTACCGGACTCCGAGTGTGAAACTTCTCAATTCACTTTTTAATTTAACCTACGGAAATTTTTATGAGGGAAAACGGTTTTCGGCTTCGTTTACTCCTACCTACACCATTTCAAAATACATTACTCTGAATGGTTTTTATGAATTTAACCGAATCAATTTTGGAAATTCACCCGATTATATTTCACATGTAGGGCGGTTTAAAATTTCATCTTCAATGAACGTAAAACTCAGCATGAATGCATTTGTACAGTACAATTCACTTTCACAAATCACTTTATTCAATTTCCGTCTGCGTTACAATCCCAAAGACGGAAACGATTTGTACCTGGTTTACAATGAAATGTTGAACAACAAAGGGAAAGGTGATCCGTTTCTCCCGTTTTCCGATTTCAGAACTTTAACGCTAAAATATATTCATACATTTCATATTGGAGGGTAAAAGAAAGAGTTGTTTGTCATATCGCCTTTAAAATTTTATTTGTCTCATTATAAATAATATAGATATATAAATTCAACAATTGCATCACTAAAAATTGAATAAAATGAAAAACAATCTTATCCTTTTTGGCATCCTTTTATTCATTGCATCTGGATGCACACAGAGTAAATCAAAAAAGGTTTATCAGTACACTACAGTTACATGCGCATTTGTGTCAACTGACAGGGACTGGTATAATTCGGATAACGAAGCTCCGCTGTTTGAAGGGCTTGATGTGTTGGACTTTCCCATTTCTACAGATAATCCGCTGGTTCAGCAATACTTTAACCAGGGACTGGTGCTGGCTTACGGATTCAATCATGCCGAGGCTGCACGGTCGTTTTATTATGCCACCAAACTCGACCCGGAATGTGCCATGGCCTTTTGGGGTTATGCTTACGTTTTGGGGCCAAATTACAATGGGGGAATGGAAAGCGACAATTACGAAAGAGCATACGATGCCATACAAACTGCGCTTGAATTATCCGGTGAAAATAGTACACCAAAGGAAAAAGCGCTGATTGAAGCTTTGTCAGCCCGATATGTAGAAGTGCCGGTTGAAGACAGAAGCGACCTCGATGTTGCTTATTCTGAGGCGCTGAAATCTGTTTTTAAATCTTTCCCCCAGGATGCCGACATAGGAACAATGTATGCCGAATCGATGATGAATCTGCACCCCTGGGATTTGTGGGATAAAGAAGGGAATCCAAAGGCCTGGACTCCCGAAATTATTTCAACGCTGGAGCAGGTATTCGCCATTAATCCAAAACATCCGGGAGCGCATCATTATTACATTCATGCTGTTGAGGCATCCAAAAACCCGGAAAGAGGATTATACAGTGCCCAATTGTATGACGAAGGGCTTGTTCCGGCGGCTGGTCATTTGCTTCACATGCCATCGCATATTTATATTCGCACAGGTGATTACCACAAAGGTTCACTTGCCAATTTCCGGGCAATCAACGCCGACGATTCTTATGTCTCTGCATGTAATGCTCAGGGAGTTTATCCGTTGGCCTATTTCCCGCACAACTACCATTTTCTGGCAGCAACTGCCACACTCGAGGGAAACAGTGAATGGGGAATTGATGCAGCCTTTCAAATTGCGGAAGTTACCAATAAGAAATTAATGAGTGAACCCGGGTGGGGTACACTCCAGCATTATTATTCCATTCCCTGGTACGTGCTTGTAAAATTTGGCAAATGGGAAAAAATTATTGAAACGGAGAATGAGTTTAAATCTCTGGCTTATCCTGAAGCCATTCAGGCTTATGCAAGGGGCATGGCATTTCTTGGTCTTGGAAACATCGGACAGGCAAAAGAAGAATTTTCAAGGTTGAATAAATTTGCTGAAGATCCATCCATCGAAGAAATAACTGTTTGGGACCTTAACGATGCCATAAGCCTGGTGAAAATTGCACAATTTGTTTTGGAAGCTGAAATACTCGCCAGTGAGAGCCAATTTGACGAGAGCATTTCTTTGTTAAAAGAGGCAGTAAAAATAGAAGATAACCTGAACTACAATGAACCGCCCGACTGGTTTTTTTCTGTAAGGCACCATTTGGGTGCTGTACAGATTGAGGCTGAAAAATATGCAGATGCCATTCAAACTTTTGAGGAAGATTTGGAAACATTTCCCAAAAATGGCTGGGCTTTGCACGGACTGGAGCTGGCATACAACAAGCTAAATGATAACCAAAAAGCGGCTGAAATTTCGGAACGATTGACTGAAGCCTGGGCAACGGCGGATATTGAGTTAATAAGCGCCCGGTTGAAATAGGAAAGAGATTTTGACTGTGAAGAACAATATCAAATGAATCGGGTGAAATACTTCTTTATTGTAGTGTAAAGCTCTGGTTATAATATAAAATCTTCCAACAATGAATATATCATTCCTGAAATTTTCCATAACGTTTCTTGTAACCTGCTTTGCATTCAATATAAATGCTCAACCTCAGTTATCAGGATCTGTGACCAATGCACAGGGCGAAGCGCTTCCGTATGCTACTGTAGTTTTACTGACAGTTACAGATACTGCAATGGTAACAGGTGCTATCACCGATGAAGCTGGTCGTTATGCCATTGAAAATATAAAGATCGGAGATTACCGCATCTCGGCCAGCATGGTAGGTTACGAGACCACATGGAGTGAAAGCTTTACCGTCCGGCAAGGTGTGCCGCTTGAAATATCACCTATTGTTCTGAAAGAGGGAATAGCGCTGGATGAAGTAGTTATCAGGGGTAAAAAACCGCTATACGAATTAAAACAGGACAGAGTTGTTATGAATATTGGGACTTCCCCTGCGCTGAGTGGAAATACAGGCATTGAAATATTGCAAAAGACTCCTGGGGTAGCAGTCGACAGGCAAAATAACAGTATTAGTATCAATGCAAAAGGGGAAGTACTTATGATGATCAATAACAAAATACAACGGGTCCCCAATGAGGTGCTCATGGCACAGCTCCAGGGAATGCGTGCAGAAAATATCGATCGCATCGAGATTATCCATCAACCACCAGCCAAATACGACGCCAGTGGCGCCGCCGGCATTATTCATATAGTTTTAAAAAAGAATGCCCTACAGAACACCAATGGCAGTATGTCGCTTTCAGGAGGCTATGGTCAGCGTGAAAAGGCCGGTTTGAGTTTGAATTTGAATTCCCGCAAGAAAAAATTTAATTGGTACGGGGACTATAATTACAACCGGAGCAGAGCAAATAACTACGAGGTAAACCATTTTAGGGAATATGATTACCAGGGAGATCACTATTATCACGAAAATTTTGCTACACTTCATAATAACAAGGAAGGACAACATGCCGCAAACCTGGGCGTTGATATGGATTTTGAGGGTCGGACAGTGATCGGCTTTTTGCTGGGAGGAGCAATATCTGAATCAGTGGTGGGATCGAGTGCCGACAGCAGGTCATTTGACTTTGTTAATGACAAGCTGACCGGGGAAAACAGATACTTGTTTGGTTCAAAAACCGATATGTCATCACTGTCTGCCAATGCAAACGTGTTCCAAAAAATAGGATCGGACGGTCATCTGAATGTTAACCTGGACTATGCCAAAATACGCTATGGCAACTCCGGTGACCTTGAGAACTATGAAAATCCGCCCCGTGCCATCACTTACGACCGGTCCACTCCTATGGAGTTTTGGATATCGAGCCTGGACTATGTCAATCAGTTGGGCGCTGCATGGACCATGGAAACAGGAGTAAAAGGTACATTCAATAATACCATTAACACCACTTCAGTTTATAGTCAACATGATGAATATGGGGCAGAATCCGGTCTGTTTCCAGGCGAAGAAAAAATCAGGGAGCAGATTCTGGCGGCATATATTTCCTTTAAGGGGGAACTATCAGAAAAGCTCAATGCCGAGCTGGGAATACGTTATGAACGTTACACCTACCGGCTGGACAGGGAAGAACAGGAAGATTTTAATAAGATATTTGAAAACCCCTTTCCTGTAGTACGATTGAACTATAAAATAGATTCGCTGAACACTGTTCAACTGGGTTTCAACCGTTCCATCACCCGTCCTTCCTTTTTCCACCTAACTTCATTCCTTGTCTTATTTGACCCCAGCTTAATGGTTTTCTCCAATCCCCGACTCAGGCCTACGTTTACCAACAACTTCAAGATCTCCTGGCAACGTAATTCAACCATTTTATCCCTTGGCTATCTGCAAAGGAAAGACCTAATCAATTTTTACAATACGGTTGATAAAGAAAACCACCTCCAAATCAGTATGCCCATTAATTTCGATCGGGAAAGTATTATAGAAGCCAACCTGAGTTTTCCGCTTTCTCCTGCCCGCTGGTGGCAAATGAACTGGAACCTGAATGGGTTTTATCATAAGGTACAGGATGCGTCCAGCCGGCCTGTTGTTTTTAAAAAGGATATTTTCACTTATTCCGTCCAGTTCAATAGTTCATTTTTATTTGCGAATGATTGGACAGCCAGTATAGACGGGCGATATATGAGCCCATACCTGGGAGGTGATCAGGTCAAATTCAACTACCCATATCTCAATATTGGTGTCAGGAAGAAATTCCCATCCGGCAGTTCCTTAAGCATTGCTGTCCAGGACATCACCAACAGCAGTGGAAAAAGAGAATGGGAATATCACCAGTCGGAACTGGGAATCAGGACGTTTGGAGACAATGATTTCTCGGAAAGACAGGTACGCATCACCTATACCCTTTTGTTTGGCAATCAAAAAATTTCGGGTAAAAGAGAACGCAAAACGGGTGCAGAGGATATTAAAAACCGGATGTAATGAGATGAAACAACCCTATTTATTTTAGCCAAAGAATTTTAACAATTGAATTCATTGATTTAATTATTTTTGGTTAGTGTTACATCAAGGTAATAATGCCTCTGAGCTGAGGATACTTTTTCTTTATGCAAAGTATTTGCTATCATAGATTTATCAAATACTTATTATTTGTTGAAAAGATTGAAGAAAGCATAAAACAATCGAATGAAAGTAAAACTATTCAAAACGATGATGTAAAAACAATGATTGAGAAATGGTTAAGTTAGTCTCGACTGAATTGTGAACTGAGGATTTAAAAGCGATTTTCGAATACATAGTAAAGGATTCTACCCGATATGACTCAATTGAAAATTTTTTGATAGGAGGGCGGAATTTTAAGGTGTGAAGTCAGCACATTCAAAAATTGAAATAGGGTTTTGAAAACTTTAATGTATCAATTTTATTACTTCAAATGTAAATATAAATAGGTTTAATTTTTGTCAAATTTCTGATCCCCTGCTTTTAATTACC
>JBNJDH010000149.1:0-7658 GCA_051744695.1 Bacteroidota bacterium
TGTTTTGTAGTCATCCTCGTTCAATTGTAGTTTTTGTCCTTTCCTTGCCATAGGGCAAAGATAATAATAATTCGTTTATTTAAAAATCATTACACTAGGCAAAAAGATAGCCATTCACGGAGATGAAGTTTCGAATGTGTATGTAAAAGAGATAGCGTCCACTAATTACACTGATTACACGAAAAAAGATTAGTGAAATCTGTGAAATTCGTGGACAAATCTCTAAATGACATTCGTGGATAAAAAATAGTCTCACCTTTTTCGTCAAAGTGTAAAACGAAACGAGCCTTGAGAACTATATCTCACAAAAGAGCATGTCTATTATGGCGAGTTCCATGTGTCCATTAAAAATCAAATTATAGACACATGAAATACACCCAAAGTGTAAAGCAAAGAGGCCAAAAAGTGTAAAATGAAAACCAAATAAAGTGTAAACTGCCAAAAATTATTATACGTTTATGCTACTGTTGTTGAAATGCAGACTATGTCATGGCAGGAAATGGGCTATTCGTCAGGTGCAGTAAGCCTCAATGCATTATTGCAAGGCGAGGCAATAGTGTATTCAAACAATAATCTGTCCGTTGAATTGATTGTTGAAAGAATGATTAAAGGAGGTTGGCCCGCATTACTAAACGCTTCTCTTAATGAGGCGGTTCTGTTAAACAGGAGTTATGTCGATTTGCTGGCAGACGCAGATATGAGCCGGGTTTCAAATGTGAAACGTGATCCTCAAAAAGTTCGTTCTTTACTTCGTTCTCTTGCCCGGAATATGGCAACTTTAGTTGATAACACCACATTGGAAAAAGACATAAAAGCGTTTGAAAATACAGATTTATCCCGTCCCACCATTATTGATTACCTGAATGCATTGTCGCAATTAATGATATTTGAAGAACAACCTGCATTTAACACACACATACGCTCGTCCGCTTCATTGCGCAAATCTCCTAAAAGACATTTTTGTGATGTTTCGCTTGCAATTGCGGCATTAAAGTTAGATAAAAAAAGAATGATGAACGATTTGAAATATTGCGGATTTTTATTTGAATCGCTCGTATATCACGAACTTAAAATATATGCCAGAGCAAATGATGCCGAAATTTTTCATTACAGAGACTCAACAGGTTTAGAAGTAGATGCAATCATACAACAAAGTGGCGGGGCATGGGCTGCATTTGAAGTTAAACTCGGAATAGGCATGCTCGATGAAGCTGCAAACAATCTGTTGAAATTTAACGAACTGATTGATGGGAAAAAGTATAGAAAACCGGTATCTTTGAATATTATAACCGGAACAGGAATGAGTTTCATACGACCTGACGGTATAAATGTAATTTCGTTGGCTTCGTTGGGTAAATAAGTGCCTGGTGCAATTTATATAGAATACATGAGAAGACAGAGGACAGAGGCTTGCCCTGTGAAATGCGACGTTAGGAGCAGATTTCATTGGGGGCAGAGGTCTGAGATCAGAGATCAGAGGCTTGCCCCCATGTTGAAATTTTACTGCGTAATTTCACAGGGCAGGCCGTGAAATGCGACGTTAGGAGCAGATTTCATTGGGGGCAGAGATCAGAGGACAGAGATCAGACTTCCGACCTCGAATAAATAAAATGCAGCACATTTATTAAACAGCACTTTACAAAAAACACTATATTTGCAAAGCAATACTTAACAAATAGAATGGAAGAGTTGCTAAAAAGGATTATACTGGAAAACCAGGAACTGATTATGGGGAAAAAACCGGTTCCCCGTAATTATCATATTCCTGATACCGAAAGCATTACCGTATTAACCGGTATCAGGCGTTGTGGAAAAACACACCTGCTTTACCAAATAGCCCAAACGTATGATGCTGAACGGGTGCTGTTTTTAGACTTTGAAGATGAAAGGTTGATAGGCTTAAATGCGCAACCGGGTTACGATATCATTATTGATTCGTACAGGGCCCTGTTTCCAAACCAGGAACCTTTTCTGTTTTTCGACGAGATACAGAACCTTGAAAACTGGCACTTTTATCTCAAACGCCTGCACGTAAAAGGGTATAAAATATATGTAACCGGGAGCAATGCCCATTTGATAAGCCGCGAAATAGCCACGTTTTTAAAAGGGCGTAGTTTGGAAACCACCATTTATCCTTTTTCGTTCCCCGAATTCCTGCAGTTGAACAACGTAACATTTCGGCCAAAAGATTACATCATTAACCAGCCCAAAATACTGCACCTTTTCGATGAATATTTTCAATACGGCGGTTTTCCTGAAGTAATAAAAGTGAACCCCGATGAAAAAAGGGCCGTGGCAAAAAACATATACAATCTGTTGTTCTACAAAGATTTGGTAGCTAAATTTGATAAAGACGATTACCTGTTGAAACTGGTTGTCAGTAAAATAACGGAAAACATAACCAAAGATTTTTCGGTGACCAACCTGGCCAAAAAAATTATATCGGTTTATAAAACCAGTGTACCCACGGTAA
Organism: Bacteroidota bacterium; assembly: GCA_051744695.1. GTDB lineage: Bacteria > Bacteroidota > Bacteroidia > Bacteroidales > Marinilabiliaceae > Marinilabilia. The sequence goes on from JBNJDH010000149.1 coordinate 2,474, forward strand.
TCGATTATTTCAACATCCTGCCCGAACCGTTTCTTACAACCAACATTTATCCCTACCGCAATTCGTTTGTTCAGCGCGAGTCGAAACGAAAAACTTACCTGGCGGATAATGCTTTCATCTTTTTAAACAGGGTTTCACCTGATAAATCGCGCCTGTTTGAAAACCTGGTCTTCAATTTTTTACTGCGAAAACACCCGGATATTTATTACTACAAGGCTGGCAACAATAAAGAGGTGGATTTTTTCATCAATGAACCAGAAACCAAAAAGTTAATACAAGCCTGTTACGACATTGGCAATGATGATACCAGGGAAAGAGAAGTTAAATCGTTGTTAAAAGCAATGGACGAGCTGAATTTGAGTCTGGGAACAATATACACGTACAACCATTCAGAAGAGATTAAAATAAAAGATAAAACCATTAAAATTGTCCCTTTCTGGAAAGTAGCGCTGGAAGAAGAATAAGAAGCGGACAGAGAACAGAGATCAGAGGTCAGAGAACGGAGGTCAGAGTACGGAATTTAAAATATTGAGATATGAAACGACCATGATTTGGCAATCACAAAAGGAAATGAATAAATCGCTCATGGGAGTTCCATCGGGCCATGAAAGAAAATTATATCCCTGTATTATATTTGATTGGAGTACAAAGCATTAAACACAGTTTGTTCAGATGAAAATTAATTCAGCAAAAGATTTGACGGTATATAAAAAGGCATATAAACTGGCTATGGAAATATATGAGATTACAAAATCATTTCCGGCTGAGGAAAAATATGCTCTTACAAGTCAAATTCACCCTGTCAAATAATTCAATATTTTTATGGCTTTCTACTACGTTTATGTTCTTCAGAGTGAGCTTGATAAAAACTTTTATACAGGATATACTAAATATATTGAATTAAGATTTGAGCAACATCAAAAAGGGCAAGTCGAATCAACAAGGAACAGAAGGCCTTTAAAGTTAATATATTTTGAGGCTTGTTTAAATCAACAAGATGCCACTAACCGTGAAAAATATTTAAAAACCCATTATGGTAAAATGTTTATTAAAAATCGGCTCAAATCTTATTTGACAGGGTAAAGCCGTTCGTCGAGGTCGGTATGCCTTAATCTGAGAGAGGCCTGGGCAAAAAGACGCTATGAGGCCCACTTCATAAGCAAGCTAACTGATTGTGATGGAGAGAACAGTGAAACAGATTCTTCACTTGATTTTTCACTCGATTGCGGCTATATCAACATTGAAAAATACAAGAAACTAACGTTACAATCGAAAGAAATAGGACGTATGCTGGGAAAAATGCTTAATAACCCGGAATCGTTTTTGATAAAAAAATAGAGATCAGAGGACGGAGCTCAGAGATCGGAGGTCGGAGGTCTGACTTCTGACGTCTGACTTCCCTGCCTACCGGCAGGCAGGCGACTTCCGGCTTCTAAAAAAACAACCTAAATGTGGAATTACACATGATTATTCTTAACTTTATTTTTAAATGTCAGGATAAATTAAACCATCGCTTTAAAATATCATGTATATAAGAAAACAACAATTTGAAGGTTCAGCCGGCGAAAGCTTTTTTTTATGGGGCGCCAGGCAAACGGGAAAAAGTACGTTGTTAAAAACCTTATACCCCGGTTCGCTTTGGTTCGATTTACTGCAGACCGATGTTTTTGAACGGTTGCAGCGGAATCCCGCCCAACTCAGGGAAATTATTACTGCTACCCGTCCGGATAACCCGGTGGTTATTGACGAAATACAGAAAATACCCGCCCTGTTGGATGAAATCCACTGGCTAATTGAAAACAGGAACACGCGTTTTGTTTTAAGTGGATCGAGCCCCGGGAAAATTATTCGTTCACAGGCTAATTTACTTGGAGGGCGGGCGCTCCGTTATGAACTTTTTCCACTGGTAAGTGACGAAATTCCCGATTTTGACTTATTGCGTGCACTAAATAATGGATTATTGCCCCGTCATTATCTTTCTGCCAATCCAAAGAAAATGATTTCAGCTTACATCGGGAATTACTTAAGGGATGAAATACTTGCTGAGGCCAGGATAAGAAATATTTCAACTTTTTCACGCTTCCTCGAGGTTGCAGCATTTTCAAACGGCGAAATGGTAAACTACACCAACATTGCATCGGAATGCGGTGTGAGTGCACCAACGATAAAAGAATATTTCCAAATACTGGAAGATACCCTGACCGGCCGCTTTCTGCCTTCGTTTCAAAAAAGGCCCAAACGCAGGGTAATACTTGCCCCCAAATTTTATTATTTTGATGTGGGAATCGTAAATTACCTGCTAAAAAGGGGAAGGATTGAACAGGGAAGTGAAATGTTTGGCAATGCATTCGAACATTTTATTTACCAGGAAATGGTTGCCCACAGCCACTATTCAGGAATTCAATATCCATTGTATTATTGGCGCACCGCATCGCAAATCGAAATAGATTTTGTACTGGGCGATCATGAAATAGCCATAGAAGTAAAATCAACCACGAATGCTAATCCTCGTCATGCCAAAGGATTACAACGTTTTTCAGAAGAATATTCCGTAAAAAAACAATTATTGGTAACCAACGATTTGTATCCAAGACAAATGGGCAATGTATTGGTGTTACCATGGAAAACATTTTTGCAAAACCTTTGGGGCGGAGAAATAATCAAATAATTATGAAACAAATAATACAAGACCTAAAAAAAGGCAACACCATTCTCGAAGAAGTTCCTGCCCCCCAGGTAAAACTCGGAACGGTGTTAATTCGCACCACCCGCAGCCTGGTGTCGCTGGGCACCGAGCATATGCTGGTAGAGTTTGGCAAAGCCGGGTTTATTGAAAAAGCCCGCCAGCAACCCGATAAGGTAAAACAGGTGCTCGATAAAATGAAGGCCGAAGGGATTTTACCCACGCTGGAAGCGGTGTTCAACAAACTGAATCAGCCCCTACCGCTGGGCTACTGCAATGTGGGTGTGGTGGAAGCCGTGGGCAAAGGGGTGCATGGTTTCAGCGTGGGCGACCGTGTGGCATCCAACGGCCACCATGCCGAATTTGTGTGCGTGCCCGAAAACCTGTGTGCAAAAATACCGGATAATGTAAGCGACGAGGAAGCGGCTTTTACCGTAATTGGCAGCATTGGGTTGGAAGGCATCCGCCTGTGCAACCCCACCTTTGGCGAAACCATTGTGGTCATTGGCCTGGGATTAATTGGGCTGGTTACCGCCGAACTGCTCCGCGCCAACGGCTGCCGGGTCATCGGCTACGATTTCGACCAGCAAAAGGTGGAAATGGCACAAAGCAAAGGCATCACGGCATTTAATCCCGCCCAGGGCACCGACCCGGTAAAATTTGTTCAGGGACAAACGAACGGTGTGGGAGCCGATGGCGTAATTATTACAGCATCGAACAAAGGTGACGAAATCATCCACCAGGCTGCCGAAATGAGCCGCCAGCGCGGGCGGGTAATCCTGGTGGGTGTTATCGGCCTCAACATACGGAGAGACGATTTCTATAAAAAGGAACTCACCTTCCAGGTTTCCTGTTCGTATGGCCCCGGCCGCTACGACGAGAACTACGAGCAAAAAGGCCAGGATTATCCCATTGGCTACGTCCGCTGGACCGAAAAACGCAACTTCGAAGCCATTTTGCAGGCCATTTCAGCCGGCCAACTAAATGTAAAACCGCTAATAACTGAAAAAGTAAAACTGGAAAACTACGATGAAATCTACGGCGACATGCGCAAGTCGGGCTCCATTGCCAGCATTCTCGTTTACCCTAAAAAAAGTGAACATACAGTAAAGGTTCAGGTCGGCAGTCAAACGTTTAAAGGGGCAAAAGGTGTGTTTGGAATTATTGGCGCAGGCAATTTCACCTCGTCCACCATCATCCCCGGCATGAATGCAGCCAAAGCCAACTTAAAAACTATTGCCAGTGCCGGGGGGCTCTCCGCCAAAACACTGGCAAAAAAAGGCAACATCGCCACAGCCACTTCCGATTACAAAGAAATCCTAAACGATCCGGAAGTGGACACGGTAATGATTACCACCCGCCACAACCTCCACGCTCCCATGACCCTCGAAGCCTTGCAAGCCGGAAAAAACGTTTTTGTGGAGAAACCGTTGTGCCTGAATGAGGAAGAGTTGGAACAAATTATCAATGCCTCTTCAACGCACCGTCATTGCGAGGAAGACGAAGTGCAACGTAGTCTTCCGAAGCAAACTGTTGAACAAGCCTCCGACGCCCCTAACGAAGAACCAACTGCAAACGATGAACAGATTGCTTCGTCGGGAATACCTCCTCGCAATGACATTTCAAACAACGCTGTCATTGCGAACCGCGAGGAACGAAGCGGGAAGCAATCTGTTGGCGTACCCTCTGCCGCCCCTTCAGGCCCAATGGTCGTCGTCGGCTTCAACCGCCGCTTTGCCCCCCTCGCCCAAAAAATGAAACAACTGCTGGGCGAAGGCCCGAAAAACATTGTGGCCACCATGAATGCGGGTTTCATTCCACCCGAAGTGTGGGTACACGATTTAGAAAAAGGTGGCGGGCGCATCATCGGCGAAGCCTGCCACTACATCGATTTATGCACCTACCTGGCCGGTAGCAAGGTAAAAGCAGTATGCATGAACAGCATGGGCACCAACCCGCAGGAAAACACAGACAATGCCAGCATCATGCTGAAATACGAAAACGGAACCAACGCCGTAATTAACTATTTCGCCAACGGCAGCAAGGCTTATTCAAAAGAACGCATTGAAGCCTACAACCAGGAAAAGACACTGGTCATCGACAACTGGCGCACCCTAAAAGGATACGGCATAAAAGGATTTTCCAAACAAAAAACCAAACTCGATAAAGGCCACAAAAACCAGTTTAAACTGTTGGTAGCATCCATCAAAACCGGAACGCCCATCATTCCGTTCGATGAAATTGTAAACACCACCAAAGCCAGCTTTGCGGCAATGCAGAGTTTGAAGGAAGGGAGATGGGTGGAGGTGTAAGTGCTTAATTGGTACAGATTGCTTTGAGTAGAACAACTAACGATGAAATAACTGCAAACATGGAACAGATTGCTTCTCCGCCAGCCGGCGGATCGCAATGACGACTTCGCTTGATGGTATATATAGGAGTTGGGTAGGGCGGCAAAGCCGCCCTCACTCTGATCATTCAAAGTACCCTCAACCTCATCAG
>JBNJDH010000150.1:0-7657 GCA_051744695.1 Bacteroidota bacterium
TCCGGCAAGTTCTTTCACTTTTTCCGGGAGCTCATTCGCCAGATTATTTTGCTCTCCAATATCATCCGGAATATTGAAAAGTTCAAAATGCTGATCGCGGTAGTAATAAATCAGTTTCCAGTCGCCGCTGCGGATAGTGCTGGTAGCCCCGATTCCCGGGCCGGCAGGACCCCAGTTATTGGGAAAATGCCAGAACAAATCGCGGGCTTCTGTTTCTTTTCCAGGGTTTAAAAGCAAAGGAACAAAGCTTTCGCCGTCAACGGTTTGAACTGTTTTATACTCGTTTAATCCGGCCAGTTCAAGAATAGTAGGGAAGAAATCCTCGATAATCAACATTTTATCATTTTCTGAACCGGGTTTCACTTTCCCGGGCCATTTCACAATCATAGGCACACGAATGCCACCTTCATAAGCCGAGCCTTTTCCGCTGTTTAAAGGTTTGTTGTGAGTATGTGGTTCACCTGCTCTGTGAGAAGCACTCAGACCGCCATTGTCTGACATAAATATAACAATGGTATTATCAGCAATCTCTTTTTCATCAAGGTAATTCATTAAATCCACCAGGCTTTTGTCCATGGCTTCAATCATCGATGCATATTTGGCTTCCGGTTCGGGCAGGCCCATATCGAGGTATTTCTGATAAAAACGCCTGTCGGCATTCAGAGGGATATGAACAGCATAATGAGCCATGTAAAGATAAAATGGCTTGTTGGCAGTTAATGCTTTATCCAGTGCTTTTTTTGCCTCTATAGTAAGTGCTTCTGTCAAAAAAATGGAGTCGCCATGGTATTTTTCCATCCCCGGCACTCCCCAGGGCAGTGTGTGCCCGCCTTTTTCCTTATTGCCAAAGTTTTCAGTTCCGAGATAACTGCCAAGACCTCCTGCTGCATGGCCGGCAATGTTTACATCGAATCCGCAGTTTTCGGGATTGGCTGCAGGGGTATCCATCGCTCCGAAATGGGCCTTCCCGGCATGAATCGTAAGATACCCGTTGTCTTTCAGAATTTGTGGCAACATAGTGGCATAGGCCGAGTGTTCAATACTATCAACAGGTTGAACGCCATTCACATTCCATTCGGGGAAGCCAAGTGTTTCATGATTGGCATCCTGCGATACATTGCGGCGCAGTGTCCAGTTGGTGACCCTGTGGCGGGCGGCATTCATCCCACTCATCAGACTGACGCGGGTGGGAGAACATACCGATGTAGCATAAGCCTGGGTAAACATCATCCCCTGGTCTGCCAGACGTTCCATTCCCGGGGTATTATAGCGTTTATTGAACTCTGTCTCTTTTTTCCAGAAAGGAACCGACGTGTCTTGCCAGCCCATGTCATCGACCAGGAAAAGGATTATATTAGGCTGCAACTCCTTGCCTTTGTTCGTATTTCCCATACAGGATGTCAGAGAAAAAAATAACAAAAAGTATAATAATTTCCGTTGCATATTTTATTTATTAAAAGTGAATTTTTTTAACTATCTTTTTTTATTTCGCGGTAAGCCAACTCTGCAATAGCAAAATAATTTTTTTGGACAACACTCAGTTAAAATCAGTTTTGTATTCAGTTGAAATAAGTTTATTGTTAAATATACATTGTTTCAATCTTAAATATGTGACTCGAAGAACAAATTATTCATTATTTTCATAGAGTTCGATTTCCCAATTATCCGTTCGAAAGCAGGACGCAGGTAATCCAGCCTTATTAAAGAGATTAGGTTCGTCAATATTGTCCCAGGCAAAACGTACCGCCAATGGATTTATAATATTATTATTCCATACTCTGACGGTGTTGCCTTCAATTCTGGCTTGGGCGTCCAGAAAAATGCTGTCAGGGCCACAAATTTCAAAATGGGTCAACTCATTCCCCTTTTTTATCAAGCCATCACCAGCATAATCAAAATACACCACCATTTCTTCTCCCTCGCGTTTTACTTCGCGATAGACCGGTCCGGAAAAAGCAACATCAGTAAAATCATAATTTTTTGCCAATGCCCAGTTGGCAAGTCTTTTACCTACATCCTGCTTGTTCTGCGGATGAATATTGTTAATGTCTCCAATATCGCTAATAACAACCATACCGGTATTTGGAACTTTTTTAAACGTTTTTAATTGAGCTTCCCTGATTAAAACTCCTGCATCTTTTTCTTTGTAATTAAAGGGTGCAATCTGAACAAAGTAAAAAGAGAAATCGTATCCCCACTCTTCCCTCCAATTCTGTATAAGCGATTCAAAAATACCGGGATAGTCTTGTGGATTGAACCTGTTGGCCTCTCCCTGATACCAGATAGCACCAGCTATTTTAAATGGGATTAAAGGGGATATCATCGCATTAAACATATAACCCGGCTCAGCAGAATGCCATTTGTTTTCGGTGAAATGCTTTTTTGACTCTACCGGGTCTGAATCGCTTTTTACGTATTTGGCATTTAACCACACTTCGGCACGAGTGCCTCCCCAACTGGCATTTATCAATCCAATTGGCACATTAAGTTCCTGATGAAGCTTTCGTCCAAAGAAATAGGCTACAGCACTGAAATCCCTCATCGTTTGAGGCCTGCATTCTGTCCACTGTCCCGGAGTATCATCCTGGCAGGTTGGCGATTGGTGTTTGGGAACATGAAATAAACGGATATTCGGATAATTCGCATGACTTATTTCTTCCTGTGTGTTGTTAATCCCACGTGATGCCGACCACTCCATGTTTGATTGCCCCGAAGCAATCCAGACTTCACCAATCAATACATTCGATAAGGTAATGGTTTCGTGTCCTTCAATCCTAACAGTATATGGCCCTCCTGCTGCAGGTGTTGTTAGTTGAACAGACCATTTACCCTGGTAGGCGTTTTGAGTGACTGCCACATTATTCCAACTCCCGGTAACAGTGATGGGTTCAATGGTTTCGGTGGTCCACCCCCAGATAGTAACTGTTGAATTTCGCTGTAAAACCATGTTGTCGGAAATAACCGAAGGCATCCATATTGCGGCGAAACTGGTTTGAGCTAAAAAGAAAAGCAGTAGGAACAGATTTATTTTCATTTTAATTCCTGATTTATTTTGTTTGCAAAACGTTCTCCCAACACTAAAATTCCCAAAGTATTAAAGTGAACTTTGTCATCGGGGTAAGGAGAATTTGGTTCATCTCAACACAGAGGTAAGTCGTCTGTTTCAACTATAAAAGCTCTTTTTAATGCCAGGTTAATGACCAGAATTTTGGTCCACATTTTTTTGTGCTTCACGAACTTCTTTCCGTCCGGTAAATCTTTCCAGCGGCACTGGAATTACATATCCACGGAGTGATAAACCGAACGAAAGATTCCCGATTCCATAAACCATACCCAACAGAAAAACGAATACCAATACATTGGTGGGTGTTGATTTTATACTGTCAAGCCAGTCAGGAGCGAAAATCAAACCAGATATAAATGGAAGAATAATATATCCTCCAAAACTGAATACCATCCAATATGTTTTCCACTGCCATCCTTTTATTCTTCCAAACGGAACTGCAAAACTGCCTGCTGAAAAAGTCCCCGTTGCGATAAGAAAAATTCCAAATACGATTTAGTGAATTAGTTATCCATATATGTAATTTTTTGAATGTCTTGTCAAACTATTAATGAATAATCCAGGTTATTAATCGTGTTTATTTTGTTTCTTCAGCATTACATCTCTTAATCTTTTTTCAGCATCATTATTCCAATAACCACATTCCAGTTGAAAAAACACCGAGGTATAAGGGAGGGATAAACCAGTTTTAATTATTAGCACATTGAATAATTCAGCGGATGCATCTAGCTCACTAATAATATCTTCGTGCAACATGGTTGTTACATCTTTCCCGGCAAGGATTTGGTCCAATGCTGCCCGATATGACTCTATGCCTTTCGCATTTTTTTCAGGAACAAAAGCCATTTCTTTGTCAATAAAAATATTGGCGTCGACATGACTGGAATTTTCAATTAATTGATTTACAAACCTAACGGCTTCCAGTTGAGTGGCATCAATGGTCGTTGTTTGAATGGCCGGATTGCTTTGTTTCGGATAAGCCGCATCTGCTATCACTATCCAGTTTCTGTGTCCAAAGAGCTTTAAAGTTTGCTCAAGTTCCAATTTCCAATTCGGTAAATTAGATCTATTTTCTGCTATTTGTTTCTCCTGTTTTGGTGCAGTACACGATAGCATTAGCATCATGCAGATAAAAATAAACAATATTTTTTTCATAATTTCTATTCCTTTATATATCCTTATTTTGCAATGCTTTGTTTTAGTTTAAAAACTCAAGTCTAACTTTTCATTCACCGATATAATCCTGGAATTTCTAAAAGATTCAATATATCTTTTCCCTATTTGAAGTTTTTTCAAAGTCTCTTTATAGTGAAGAACTTCCAGATTAAGCCTGCCATCATCAATATCTTTCATCCACTGATCGGCATCCAGCTGTGCATTTTACCATTCTATCAGAGCTTGATTAGGGATGGAACCATTAGCCATATTCTTAGCAGTAACTGAACAGATCATCCAAATACCAGCTTTTACGATTAAAAATTTTAACATAGCCCTATTCACTTTTAAATTTCAAAATATAACTCACGGTGCAATCACCTCCATAAATATTTGTCCCCGAAGGAACATACATGTAATCAGGTTTTCCTTCATTCAAAAGAATCTGCGGACGTTCAAATTTAGCATAAGGTTGGTCTTTGGGGCCATAGTGAACAGCGACCTGCTTCATTTCTATATCTGTATAGTGATTTATCCGGTGAAATCCTTTTTCAAAGGTATTGAAATGAATTCCGTCATCCGATGTCCAGAGTATACCACCACCTGATTTAATTATTCCGAACGTGATAACCAGCAAACTCAATTATCTGCGGCTCATCGTCCGATCTGGAAATTTTCAGGCGCAATTCAGATACAGCCATCGCATCAAAACGATGTATCAATTTATGTCCGATGCATGTGCCACTAAATATTTCCTGCCAGCCATCTGCAGTTTGTCCTTCTATAATAAATTCTCTGACTCGTTCCCCCTGAGCAATATCTTCCATGATGACTACCTGGTTGACCATTTGCTTCTCAGAAAATTTCAGGTTAATTGTTTTGCCTTTCCCTGAAGTAGTAGCCACCGGTTTTGAAAATCGACTCTCGATTTCTTCACCAAATTCCCTCAAGCGTTTTGCGTCCGATTCAGGAATCAGGCCTTCAGGATTAGGAGCTACACCCAATATTAGCGTCGTGTTATGTCCCACCGAGTTATAATACATTTCCACCAGGTTTTCCAACGGATAAATAATATGCTCACGGTCGGGTTCCCAAAACCAGTCGTGACCACCGTGGCCACGCAGTGGAGCATCGCTCATGGCTGGCATGTAATATTCGCCATTGGGATCTCCGGTTTTTAACAGTTGAAAATTATTGGCTTCAATTTCCTTTCTGGCACTTTCGCCGGCTCCTGTTGATGGATAAGGAAAGGTTCCCCAGCAGGGGTAAGGCACTGTACCCGTTTCGCTCCCTCCCCATCGCATATCGGCGCGTTGCAGGTTGTGGTAAAACAGGCAGTTGGGCTGATATTTTTCAAACACAGACAATACATCTGGGCCACCCTGTTCGGGGCCATGGGCACCACCGTCGAACCAAACCATTGCCCAGTCGCCGTAGCGGCTGAAAATTTCTTCCACAACTTTTTCGACCATCCGGTTGTAATGATCCTGGCGATTTTGGGCAAAAGGCCCGGTTCCATGTACTTTAAAATCATAAATGCCGTAAAATGCATTCCAGCGTGTTCCAATGTATACTCCGGGCAAGATTCCGTATTTCTCACACGACTCTTTAAAATCACGAAGTATATCCCCTTTCCCGTTCTTCCATTTCAAAGCTTTCATATTATAAGGTGTTGCATCGCTTTGGTGATGGAAAAAACCAGTTTCATGACTGACGGTCAATATGGCAATTTTAAAACCAGCTTCTTTCAGTGTTTTAATCCACTGGTCGGTATCGTATTTCTGGGGATTAAAAATATTGTAATCCTCTACAGGTGTTATGCGCGCTTCATTTTGTTTATAGAATTCCCCGTCATGGGCATGAAGGTCCCAGCAGACCAGGGCTGCGAGTTCAGCATTTTGCCAATCCAACTGGGCCTGTGATGGAGTTGGGATATTTACATCATTTTGAGCTTTGGCATATCCCAGAATACCAAGTATTAATAAAAACGTTAGTTGTAACTTTTTTTTCATTTTCTTTTGACTTTTCAATTGATTACCTGGTTGCTTAATTTAATTTAATTCGAATCGTCTTAAGTAGCATTCATGTTTGTTGTGAACCATTGAAATGCCCCACTTTAATCCTTCTCCAACAACAACCGGTTTCGTCAAATCGGGGCGAAAAGCTCCCGGCGCAACTGCACGTTCTTCTACTTTCGCATCAAGCTTGTCTGACGTAAAATCAATTCCATCAGGCGCATATTCAAATGTTTTTGATAGAGAGGCGAAGGCACCGACTCCAGTGCCTTGCGGCCAGATTAATACTTCATGACTTCTTTCAAGTATTTCTTTTCCGTATTTGGTGTATGGACCTTCAGGGTATTTCGAAAAAGCAACGCCCATGCATGTGTGTGCAGGTCCTCCGTCTCCGCTAACCAATGAACGGCCTTTATAATACAACCAATACAATCCATTCCGGTAAAGTAAAGAAGCATCATCAACCCGGTAACTGTCAAACTTTTCAGGTTCTACACTTACTTTTAATATTGGTTCCTTACTAACTCTTTTAAAAGGTCCGGTTGGTGATTCGGATACAGCCACACCGATAGCTGTAATATCAGTAATATTATTGTTTTCAAATTCTCCATCGGGGTTTCCCGGTGTTGGTCTTACCCCTGTGTAAAACAAGTAGTATTTACCATTGGCATACAATACATTAGGGGTGAAAACAGATTGTGAGTCCCATTGGCCCTTTTTGCCTGCAGGCAACATTTCACCAACTTCAGTCCATGAAAATCCCTTATCTTTCGACTTAGCGCACCAAACGCTTGCTCCCCAATATCCGGCTCCCCAGTATTTTGGTTTAGCATCGGGTATTTTGGTATAATACACATAATAAGTTTGGCCTACTTTAATTACGTCGCTGGGATCGCGGCGCGTTACATATTCTTCGAAACCAATTCCGGTTACTTCTTCGAACTGAAATTCTGTATTTGAAAATTTCTCCTTAATTGAATTAATATCCTGGGCCGTTGAAGAAAATGGATATAAAATTCCAAGTCCAACGATTCCAATGATTACTATTTTTTTCATCTTTCTCTTTTTTGATAAACTTAATAAATTAATTTTCAATACTATACACGGTCAACTCATTAGTTTGATGGTCGCCTTTCGATTCATAAATTTTCAGGCGCAATTCAGATACATCGACCGCATCAAACCGATGAATAAATTTATGCGCTATACACGAGCCTATAAATATTTCCTGCCAGCCATCTGCAGTTTGTCCTTCGAGAATAAAATTCCTGACTTGTTCCCCTGAGCAATATCTTCCATTATGACTACCTGATTGACCGGTTGTCTTTCAGGAAGTTTTAGGTTGATTATTTCTCCTTCACCTGAAGTAATTGCAACCGGGTTTGAGAATCGCCTTTTTATTTTATTACCGAATTCCTTCAGT
>JBNJDH010000151.1:0-7623 GCA_051744695.1 Bacteroidota bacterium
ATCTTCCTCACCGTGAAACTGCCACATGGTGTTGATCTCATTGTTGCCACACCAAAGAACGAGGGAAGGGTGATTGCGCAACCTGACCACGTTGTCCACCGCTTCCTGTCGCACGTTTTCAAGAAATTCATCTGTTCCGGGGTACAGGCTGCAGGCAAACATGAAATCCTGCCACACCATGATGCCCATTTCGTCACACAAATCGTAAAAGATGTCTTCCTCGTATATGCCACCGCCCCAAACGCGGATCATATTCATGTTGGCTTCAGCTGCCGATGAGATGATTTGCCGGTATTGGGAAGTATCGACGCGGGGAAGGAATACATCCGAAGGAATGTAGTTCGAACCTTTGGCAAAAACGGGTACGCCGTTCAATTCAAAATAGAAAGATTCTCCATGTAAATCGGGCTGCCTTACAAGTCTGATCCGGCGCAGACCGGTGCGTACCTCCCGTGTGGTGTGTATCTCGCCATTAAGGAGTACAGTGATTTTAAACTGGTATAAATGGGGTTCCCCTAATCCATTGGTCCACCACAATCTGGGATTTTGAATGGAAAAGGGCAGGTCCGCTTCCTGTTGCCCGGCTTCGATCCGGTAATGTTCTTCTGTCAGATGCTCTTCGGTTTCGGCATTTTCAATGATGACCTTAATGTCCGCATCTTCAATGGCTTCAAACGTCAGTCGGGCATTTAGATGAGCTGCTTCGTCCGAAATGTTTTGTTGCTGAATGTGGACAGCATCAAGGTGGATGAGGTTCCAGGCCCTGAGTTCAATGGGCCTCCAGATGCCAGATGTCACGAACCTTGGCCCCCAGTCCCAGCCATAATGAAAACCGGCCTTTCGTGAGAACACACTGAGCTTATTGGGGCCGAGTCCGCCGTTTTCGCTCTGATCGTTAACGGCCGGCAGCCGCATGCCATAATGTGCCTGATCCGCCAATCCTTTTTTGACGGCCGACCTGAAATAAACCAGCAATTCGTTTGTTCCTTCTTTAATCTGACTTTTGAGGTCGACCCGCCAGGTACGGAACATATTGTCCGTTTTTTGCAGGAAGTGCCCGTTCAGAAAAATGTAGGCATAAGTGTCCAGGCCGTAAAAAACCAGCTCGATCATGTCGTGGGCCAGGACCTCTGGTGAAACATCGAACAAGGTTCGGTATTCCCAGTCTACTTTGTCTATCCACTGTTGGTCCCGTTCATTGGTTCTATAAAAAGGATCGCCAATCAGCTGATTGTGGTAAAGATCTGTATGAACCGTGCCCGGCACTTTGGCCGGGCACCATTCCTGAAGAGCTGCCTGGGAAAATTCCCAGGCGTTATTGAGCTGGTATTTGATCATATGCAAAAACGGATATTAAGATTCTGCAGCCCTCCTTCGTTCAAGTTCGGCAATGACCTCTTCCATTTTATGATCACTCAGTTTGTAAAAGATCATGGCCCCTCCTGAAATCAATGCTGCTAATGCGGGCACAAAACTCATCATATATTTGATGCCTTCAATGGTATCGGGGGTTTGGGCTACATTGGCTTCAAAGCCGAAGAAGGCCAGCAGCCACATGTTAATGGAACCACCCAGGGTCCATCCGAGTTTTTGCGACATACTCGAGGCCGAGAATACAAGTCCCGTGGCCCGGCGTCCGGTTTTGTATTGTGAAAAATCCGCTGCATCGGCATACATGGACCACATCAGGGGGAATATAATGCCGGCACAGAAACTGATCAAGGCCTGCAGCAGATAAATAAAGAAAAAATTCTCGCGATTGCAGAAATAGAATACCACGCTCAGCGCTGAGGCCATAAACATGGCATACATAAATGTTTTGCGTTTTCCGATTCTGGCTGAAATGGGTTTGGCCATGATCACCCCGATCATGTTGGTGGCCTGCCCCAGAAACAGGTAAAGGGTGCTGAAGGCGAATGTCATCGACCACATTGAGATGGCCGTTTCATCCATCACGTAGTATTTGAAATAATACATGGCTACACCATCGCGGACAGAGTTGAATATCAGTGTCATGATTCCGGCCCCCAGGATGACGAACCACGGAATGTTTCCCGCGAGGTTTTTCAGGTCCTTTTTGAGACTGCTCTGTTGGTCCTTAGGAGGTTTAATCCGTTCGCGTGTCCACGAAAAGGTCATCAGGAAGAATGCAATCGCAATCAACCCAATCACCACCATGGTCAGCTGATAAGCATTTTCAATATGCACGCCGATGACATCATCAAAAAAGTCAACTGTTGGCTGAAATATCCCGACAACCAGCAAGCTACCGGCAAAAGCAAAGACCATGCGATAGGAGGCAAAACTGGTCCGTTCGTTTGAGTTGGCCGTCATGACCCCCAGCAGACTGGCGTAAGGAACGTTGATGGCTGTGTAGGCCATCATCATCAGGGTGTAGGTGATGTATGCATAAACGATTTTCCCGTTGACGCTGAAGTCGGGTGTTGTAAACAATACCACACCCAAAAAAGCGAAGGGGAAGACGATCCAAAGGAGATAGGGACGGAATTTCCCCCACCGGCTTTTTGTGCGGTCGGCGATGATTCCCATGATGGGGTCGTTGGTGGTGTCCCATATACGGGTTACCAGGAACATTGTGCCGGCTGCTGCTGCCGGGATTCCGAAAACATCGGTGTAGAAAATTGACAGATAAAAAGTAAAGATCTTCCAATACATGGAAGAAGCAGCATCGCCCAGTCCATAGGCTATTTTTTCACGAATTTTTATGATGTCGGTACTCATTATAAGAGGTTTATTTCCAGTTTTTGAGTTTTTTCCAGATTTGTGGGTTTATTCATAAACTTGTTGCCGGGGTTCGCGGGTTGAAGTGAGTTTTTTGATTCGTTGAATGGTTTCCATCAGGGCTCTTGTGCTGTGGTAGGGGCATTTCCAGAAACCTGCTTTTGGCTCACCGGGTCTTGGGGTTCCGTCATCTTCGATGATGCCAAACCATTCACCCTTGTCAAAATCGACAACATGCTGACGAATGTAATGCCAAATTTTGAGAAATCCTTCAAAATATTTTTCATCCGAAGTGTTTTCGAAGGCATCGAGAAGACCGACCAAAGCTTCGGCCTGTCCCCACCAGTGACGCTCCTTGTGCATGCTGTCCTGATCCAGATCTTTTTCGTAATAAACCGAATCATCGGGCGCCATGCCTTCTTTAAGAAAAATCCCGGCCATTTCGGTGGTTCGGGTCCGGGCTTCCCTGGTAAGTTCAGGGTCATCAATAAGTGATGCCGCTTCATTGATGAGCCACGTCCCTTCTATGTCGTGGCCGTAGGAAACCATGTTGGAACGGACGGTCCAGTCTTCATCGAAGAAAAGATGAAAATGCCCTGATGTATTGTCCAGAATCCGGTCGATGAAAATTCTCACCAGAGATTTCATGCGGTTTCGCAGAATTTCTTTGGGCCAGACGCGATAGAGGTTGGAAAAAGGCTCCAGTACATGAAGATGGGTGTTCATGCTCTTGGGACAATTGGCATCCTTCAGGCTGAGCCGGACATCGTCCATCCGGCTCCAGTTGGCGGACAAGGCTTCCAGGTATCCCCCGTGTTCCGGATCATAGCTGTATTTGTCCAGAAGTTCAAACAATTCAACGGCATGGTCCAAGGCAGCCTGTTTTCCGGTGGCTTTGAAGTACTCGGAAAAAGCGTATATGGCAAATCCCTGTCCGTAAACTTGTTTTCGGTCATTCGCTACATTGCCCTGATAATCGACGGCCCAGAAAAAACCACCGTGTTCACGGTCATAAAAATGGTTGATAAGGAAATCAAAGGCCCTGTGGGCGGGTTGAAGCCACCGTTCATCGCGTGTGAAATTGAATGCGGCCGAGAAGGACCAGAGGATGCGGGCGTTCAGCACCAGCCCTTTGTCGGCTTCCGGGACCATTTTCCCGTCGGAATCAACTTCACCGGCAAAACCGCCATGTTTTTCGTCAATTGCATGAGTATTCCAGAATTCGAGGATTCTGTTGAGTTCCCCGGCTAGTTCCGAAAGCAGTTTTTTTTGTTCCTTCATTTTATTGTTTTAAAAGGCTTTTATTGAAGGCTTTCGTTTTTATCAATCAATTCATTAATTGTTTCCACCGATCCGGCGCTGTAATATTTGTCTTCGGGTGTATTTAAACAATAATCCAGCAGTTGGTCGATGGAGGTGGTGGCCACATGCATGCGGGTATCGGAAGATGCATAATATATGAATACCGTACCGTCGTCATCGGCAATCCATCCGTTGGCAAACAGGACGTTGGAGACATCTCCCACGCGTTCCTGTTTCAGGGGACCCATGAAATGTCCGGCCGGTTTATGCGTCACAATCCATGGTTTTTCCAGGTCGGTCATGAAGACATAAAGGGTGTAACGCAGTCCCGCGGCAGTATTTCTTACCCCGTGAGCCAGTTGTAACCACCCCTTTTCGGTGCGGATGGGCACCGGACCAAGGCCGTTTTTCACTTCGTAAACCGTGTGGTAACGTTTGGGATCTACGATGACTTCATCTTTGACTTCAGCATTTTCTATGTCATCGGCGAGACCGAAGCCAATCCCGCCCCCTTTGCCGGTGTCGATAAATCCATCTTGTGGCCTGGTATAAAAGGCATATTTCCCATCCACCAGATGAGGAAAGAGCACCACATTTCGTTGCTGGCCGCTGGTTGATTTAAGATCGGGAAGACGCTCCCAGTTTACCAGGTCTTTGGTGCGGGCAATGCCGGCCGCTGCAACGGCGCTGCTGGTGTCTCCTTCCGGGGCGTTCGGATCCGGTCGTTCTGTGCAGAAGACACCATAAACATAGCCATCATCATGTTTCGTGAGCCGTATGTCGTAAACATTGGTATCGGGGGTTTCGGTTTGTGGTAGAGTAATGGGGCGTTTCCAGAACCGGAAGTTGTCAATACCATTGGGACTTTCAGCGATGGCGAAAAACGATTTGCGGTCGTTGCCTTCGGTTCGCACAGCCAGGATGTACTTGCCGTGCCATTTGATGGCGCCGGCATTGAACGTGGCATTGAACCCGATGCGTTCCATAAAACGCGGATTGGTTTCCGGGTTCATATCGAACCGCCAGTGAAGTGGCACATGATCACGAGTAAGGATCGGATGTTTGTATCGGTTGTATATCCCGTTTTCACTGAACAGGGGCTCGTTTGGCCGGGTGAGCAGATGCTCATGGGCCAGTTTGATTTTTTCGTATCTTTCCTGAAATAAGCTCATCTTAAAATCTTTTTCTACTCTAAATCGTTTTCAGTTTTAAAATTGTTCCAGTCTTCCAATAGCCAGATTTTGCCATTGCCGGTAAATTCTTTGAAATCGGGTGCCGACGAATGTTCCGGATAGGCACTGAAAAAGTGGGTGGTGTCGTCGTTTCGCCAGAGCATGACATATGCAATTTCCCGGGCCTTTTCACTTTGCAGAATGGATTTTCCAAGCATTTGGGTGAACCATTTGTCATCCGTTATTTTATTGAGGCCCGTTTCGGTGAATGCGGCCACTTTGTCGGTTTTCCGGGCATAATCGACTACGATCTCCAGTTTTTGGGTAACAGCATCGATGTTTTCGCTGCCCTGACGGAAATCTCCATAATTGTCCACACCAATGATTTCCACTACATCATCACCGGGGTACCAGGTCAGATACTCATCTTCACTGTTGAAACGATTGTCGGGTGAGTAGGCCGAAAGAAAGTCCATGTCTTTTTCGTCACGAAGATATTCGATGGTGAAGCGGAAAAACTCCTGGAACTCTTCCGGTGTGCAAAGGTTGCTGCCCCACCAGAACCAGTCTCCGTCCATCTCGTGCCAGGGCCGGAAAATAAAGGGAATTTGCCGGCCTTGTTCATCTTTAATAGAGGAAAGGAAAGCAGCCACTTTGTCGAGATGTTCTTTAAATACGTCATGATGACTTCCACCGGGCAGAATGTGTTTAACAACTTCTTCATCGGTGTTCCATGAATCTTTGCTTTCGTCCAGCGGGCTGTAAGGGTGCCAGCTGAATGTGAGCACGCCGCCCATTTCATGGCCTTTTATTGCCAGTTCGCGCATTTTGTCAAAAGGCACACTGTCGAGGTTCATCTCCTGCCCCAGTTCGATGCCTCCGAGTTCCCATCCGAAAAGGGCGGGATAATCCCCTGCTGTTTCGTAGGTGTCGGACCGGCCCTCTTCATACTCCCAGGTGACGCCGTAAGCCAGATCATCCTGATGGCCAAACAACACGCCATTGTTTTCAATGGCTTTCAATTGCTCAAAAAGTTTTTGCGAGGGTTGGGTGGATTTCCCGGTTTCACCACCGGCACAAGCGAACATGATGGAGGCAATTGCTGCAATAATAAGGAGTTTTTTCATGGTTGTTATTTTTCAAGTAGTTTAAGACGAAACATGGCTATGTCAATGTCGCAGGCAAATCTTTTTGTTTGATTATGTGGGTTTGTGTTTTCCGGACAAAATACCGGAATAAAAACACTTTCTACAAGTGAAAAATTTTCATTTACCTGTACAATATGTCCAATTGAAACGGTTGTTGGAGAGGAGGGACTTGGAAATGTATTTTTGTTTTATTTTTTCGCTAGATTTGTAAAAGATTGAAAAACAGGAATGAGGCGACTTGTGTTTCACTCTTTTTGAAGGTGGAACTTCTGAATGTTTTTAGGTTGAAATTTTGTTGGATGTGTGTAAGCCGCCGAAATTAAGATGTCTGCAATGATAATTCTTTTTTATTTCATAGACCTGAAAATACTCTAATGCAATGATATTATTTTGTCTTCTTGTATGGGGAAGGGTAAAATAATCTAGGCTTTTTGATGTATTGAAATGAGCATGGGAAAGTTTGCCATAATAAGGAGATGTATAAGTTCGTGCATGCGAGATTCATTCGACCTTATAAATAGGGCTTACTGAAAATTGCAACTAACAGCCTTTTCATTAGGTCCTACTTATTTGGCGTTGATTTTTTTTTCAACGATTTGAATCCTTTTCGTTCCTGCTTTCCCCATGTTGTGACCCCACGGAAATAATCGATGTTGCCACGTATGCCCCAATAAACGGTCAGAGGATGATAGAGGAACGGTTCAAGGATTGCTGTGAGGAGAAAAGATGCAATGTGAGTGGGTTTATCGTATTTATGGAAGGTGAAGGCTTCCAATAGAATGGCCCATGTCGACATGCTGATGGCGAACATATATACAAAAGTCAGAAGGATAATCAGGTAATTCCAGTTGATATTGCCGGTGAGGGCCAAAACGATGAAATATGTGAAGCCGGCCATCTCCAGTATGGGTGCCAGCCATTCAAACACCATCCAGTAGGGGTACCCGAAAAGTCCCACATTTTTGTATCGGGGATTGAAAAGCATTCGCTTGTGCAATCTTAAAGAATCCATTGTTCCACGCATCCACCGGTTTCGTTGTCTGCCCAGTGATTTCACTGATTCGGGAACTTCTGTCCAGCAGAGTGGGTCGGGAATGAAATCGACGATATATGGCCTTTTCTGTTCGCTCATGAAGCGTCGCATCCTTACAAGCAGCTCCATGTCTTCTCCTACGGTCGCTTTCAGGTAACCGCCACAGGCTTTTACCGTTTCTTTATCAAACATCCCTATGGCGCCTGAGATGAGCAGGAGGCCGTCA
>JBNJDH010000152.1:0-7570 GCA_051744695.1 Bacteroidota bacterium
GCAAAACTGCCTGAAAAGCCTCCTCTTCAGTCATAGCAGGTCCTTCACCTTTCCAATAATCAATTAATTGTGTGTAACTGTCATTCACTTTCACTCTCAAAGGATTATTAATTCCCGGCTTTTTGACAGGCCACCACGACCACCCAATATGATTTTTTTCACACAAGGCAATAAGATTTGTAAACCAGGTATTTGAATTTTCACCGGTCTCACCCAGCCAAATCGGAATATCATAAGTATCACGCATAGATAAAACCCAGTCCAACGCTCCCGGGTTGTTGTAATTCCAGTATTTGTGAAAACTGTAAACCATGTTATCATCCCAGGGCGGCGTCAAATCCGAAAAATCGTTGGCAAAAGCATTTCCTTCAATAAAAATGATGTGGTTAGGATCCACCTCACGTATGGCATCCGTAATCCGGCCATATAATTCACGCATAGGCTTGTTATTCCCTTCAGGGAATGTCCAGTTTGTTTCATTAATTAAGTCATATCCGCCAATCCAGGGCTCTTCGGAATAACGTTCTGCCAGTTTTTTCCACAAGGCCACCGTTTTGTCTTTATTCAGATCACTTTCCCAAAGCGAGGGTTTCGACGGATCATAATCAGAAATGTTGGAGTCTTCTCCTTGTCCCCCCGGGGCTCCATGCAAATCCAGAATAAGATACATTTGATTATCCGCACACCATTTTAATGCTGAGTCGAGAAGTTCGAAGCCTTTTTGTCGCCAGGAAATTTCACCCTCAACAGGTTCTTCTTCAATCGGAGGTGTAAACCATTTATAGTGCATGGCCACTCTTACAGAGTTGTAGCCCCAGGATTTCATAGAATCTACATCGGTTCGGGTAAAGTGATATTGCAACCAGGCATTGTAAAAGCTGTCTGTTTTTGCTTCACCTATAGTCTCCTCCAGCCGGGCCCTGAATTCATGTTGGGTACCAGCTATGTCGGAAGTTTGCATCATATAGCCTTCCTGTAGCATCCAGTTTCCTGTACCTATGCCACGTAAAATGACTTCTTCCCCGTCTCCATTGTAAATATACTTACCATCTGTGTGAAGAAAACCCTGAGCGGAGACTGAAATAATTATCAGGGTAAAAACAAAAGTCGCTGTAATTTTCTTTTTCATCAGTATAAAATTATTCTAAGTCATTGGTCTGATGGAACCTGCCTGCCGTTTTATGTATATGGAACCATCAATTTTAATGTTTTAACATCAAAAATCCAGAATGTTTCTTTTTCATAACCCGCCAGGCAGGCTCGCATGATTGAAGTTTATACATGTTCTTTTGTGACAAACCTTGTCATGCTCGTTTCATCCGTATAAAATTAATTTATTAAGGTCGGATGGAACTCGCATGCAAGAACTTATACATGTTCTTTTGAGGCAATCATTGCCATGCTCGTTTCATGAGTATAAAATATATTTTTTAAGAACCCGGAATCATTAAACGAAAGTGACGGATGTATTTTAAAAGTATGAGAAAAAGCCCCTTCCGGTTAGGAAAAGGGCTTCAGGTTCCATCTTACTCTATGGCTATGAAAAAATGAACCTTGTTGTTTATTTCAAAAGCCCTGGTATTCGATAAAACAAATATAGATTGCTTCACTTCATACCAATGACAGATTTTTGTAACAAGCAAAAAATCAAATAATTAAAAGTCGGCCCTGTCTGCCATTTTATGTATAAGCAACCATTAATTTTATTGGTTGTAATCCATAAAGCATTATGGTTCTATTTCATTACACGCCAGGCAGGCCCCTTTCGGGGCCCTGATTTCATTTTTGCCCATCCCCCGAGTTTGCACCCGGGGTTATTCAAATAGGCCCTGTCTGCCGTTTTATGTAAAAATAGCCATTTATTTTATTGGTTGTAACCTATAAAGCAAAATGGTTCTATCTCATAAGCCGCCAGGCAGGCCCTTTCAGGGCCCCGTTGATTCTGTCATGGATGGCATTATGCCCCAAACTTTTTGGGGTAGCTACTCGCAATGACATTGTTAATCAGGAGATAGAGTTTTTCAAAAAAGAAGTAAGCAAAGTTTGTTTGTGGTCATGTGTCTGATCAGACACTAAACACGTTTGATTTGAGCTCCCAGTTGGTTTAAACGTTCATCGATCCTTTCATAGCCACGGTCAATTTGTTCGATGTTGTGAATAACGCTTGTTCCTTTGGCAGAAAGGGCTGCGATGAGCAATGCCACCCCTGCCCGGATATCGGGCGATGTCATCACACTCCCTCGCAGCGGAGTTTCGCGGTTCAATCCGATCACAGTGGCTCTGTGCGGATCGCAAAGAATGATCCGGGCACCCATGTCGATGAGTTTATCCACAAAGAAAAGGCGGCTTTCAAACATCTTTTGGTGGATGAGTACGCTTCCGTTGGCCTGGATGGCTACCACCAGGAAAACACTCAGGAGGTCGGGGGTCAGCCCCGGCCATGGTGCGTCGGCGATGGTCATGATGGAGCCGTCGATGAAGGTCTCTATACTATATGCCTGCCTGGGAGGCAGGTAAATTTCATCCTTTGTGATGTGCATATCTATGCCCATTCTCTTGAATGACATAGGAATAAGTCCTAAATGATCGGTGGCGGCATCTTTAATGGTGATCTCGCCTCCGGTCATGGCTGCCAGTCCGATGAAACTACCTATTTCGATCATATCGGGTAGTATGCGGTGGGAGCATCCTTTCAGATCACTGACTCCTTCTATGGTCAGCAGGTTGGAGCCAATGCCGCTTATGCTGGCTCCCATGGAAACCAACATTCTACACAATTGTTGGACATAAGGTTCACAGGCAGCGTTGTAAATGGTGGTTGTGCCGGGGGTCATCACAGCTGCCATAATGATGTTGGCGGAACCTGTTACCGAGGCTTCATCAAGAAGCATGTAAGCCCCTTGCATGTTTCGGGCATGTACGGTATAGAAGAAATCATCTGAATCGAAGTCAAAGGTGGCGCCCAGTTTTTCAAATCCAAAGAAGTGGGTGTCAAGGCGCCTGCGTCCGATTTTGTCACCACCGGGTTTTGGGAAAAAAGCTTTCCCGAAACGGGCGAGCAAAGGTCCCATGATCATGATTGAACCCCGGAGGGCTGATGCCCTTTGCTTGAATTCCCGGGTTTTCAGATATTCAATATCGATCTCCTGTGCCCTGAATCGGTATTTCCCCGGCTCTTCTTTCTGCACTTGCACGCCAAGCTGGCGAAGTAGCTCAATAAGGTTGTTTACATCCAGGATATCGGGCAGGTTGTCGATGACAATGTCTTCGCGGGAGAGTAAGGTGGCACAAAGAACCTGCAGGGCTTCATTTTTTGCTCCTTGTGGTGTTATTTCACCTTTAAGGGGGTATCCACCTTTAATCTCAAAACTGCTCATCGGGGGAGGAGGTTAATTGTTCTTCCGGATGAATTTTTTTCTTGATCGACCCTGGTTGTTGTTGGAGGGCTGATGTTCTCTGAAGTCAGCAATTTTTGGTTGCCCTTCGATTTTTATTTTTCCCTTTGAAAGTCTTTCGATATCGCTGAGTATGCGGTCGTCACTGGCATTTTCCTTGTTCCAGTTGGTCAGGGCTTTTTTCATATGGTTGCCAATGAGCATAATGAGGTGACGTTTCAGGGGCCCTTCTTCCATTTCGGAGGCTCTGTGGATCATTTGTTCCACCAACCTGCCGTAATGTTTGAAAGTCATGTTTCCCTGGTTGTAATTAATCGTTTCCGGGGGCTCCTGGAATTTTTCCGGTGCAGGGGGATCATAAGGAAAATCTATGTCGAGTTTGAAATCCGACATAATGGCCAGGTGATCCCACAATTTGTGTTTGAAATCACTTACATCACGCAGGTGTGGAAAAAGATTTCCCATCACGCCAATGATGGATTTGGCATAGCGTGTTCTTTCTTCACGGTCTTCAATGGTACAGGCGTAATCTACCATTTTCTGAATATGACGCCCGTATTCAGGTAAAACCAGCTTTTTTCGGTTTGAATTGTAATCCATTGGTGTTTAAAAAAATTAGTCTTTGATTTGTCCCCGCAGGGGGAGGGTCAACAAATTGCAACAGGTACGGGAAACGGTTTTTTCCCTGTGGGATGGTGGCAAACGGAGTGCCATTAAACTGATGAAATGAGCATGACAAAGGTTGTCACAACAAGAATATGTATAAATCATTGCATGCGAATTCCATTAGGCCTTAATAAACAAATTTTATACGAATGAAACGAGCATGACAAGGTTTGTCACTAAAGAACATGTATAAGTTCTTGCATGCGAGTTCCATACGACCTTAATAAATTAATTTTATACGGATGAATAAAACATGTACTTTTTAAAAATCCAGGGTAGGACACACATAAATCATGCCTTGGATAAGGCTTTTGTGGCCTGCAAATATCGTTTTTTGCAAAAAATAAAACAGAATTTGAAGGAATTATTTTTGCAAAATGCAATAAGTTCTGGTAAGTATAACGGGTAAAAGGTCGTAAACCTTTGTAGTTTAATTTCTTTACAAAACTAAGTGATTATTTTAAGTTTGGCAAATTTTAGCAATAATTGTTTTTGTCCTGCATTTTTAAAGAAAACGGTGGCTTTCTCATCTGGCGGGTCTCCTTCGATATTCAATACTTTACCCTCGCCAAATCGGTCATGTTCCACCTTCATGCCGGCCTGAATCTGGTGCGGAGCATTTAAATTTTCTTTGTTAAATCGTGGGGAAGGGGCTTCCTTTTTAAGGGATTTTCCTGAAAAACCGGGTTTTTTTTCGTTCTCCGGCCTGCCTGATGCGTTGAAATTGTACTTTTTCTTTTGAGAAAATGAGGAGGAGGATCCCGATTTGGGTGGAGCAAAGCTCTGATGCTCTTCGGGGATGTTCAGATATTCCTGGTCGATTTCTGACAAAAAGCGGCTTGGGCGGGCAAAATTAAGTTCGCCATATTTATACCGACTGCGGGAACAGGTCAGCGTAGCATGTTCTTCGGCACGGGTCAGGGCCACGTAAAAAAGCCGTCGCTCTTCTTCCAGCCCTGCTTCCGTGTTTCCTGCCATCGAAGACGGAAACAACCCTTCTTCGGCGCCAACAATGTATACGTTCTTAAACTCTAATCCCTTGGCTGCATGAATGGTCATAAGGGTGATCTTATCGATGTCATCCGGATTGTCTGTATCCTGATCTGTGAGCAGGGAGACTTCTTCCAGAAAATCAATGAGGCTGTTGTCTTCCCCACTTTCCTGCCGGTTCTCCGAAAACTCCCTGATGGCATTGAACAGCTCTTCGAGGTTTTCGAGTCTTGTCTGGCTTTCGTGCGATTTGTCCTGATGAAGTTCTTTCAATATTCCGCTTTGCGTGGCGATCTCACTACTCAGATCAAAAGCGGACATGTTGGAAAGCTGACTGATGAAGCCGGCAATGAGGCGGCTGAAGCTGTTTAGCTTTTTCAGGGTGCCTGAATTAAAACCTGCATTGGGCAGTGCGGGATTGGAGATCACCTCCCAAATGCTCATGTTGTTTTGATTGGCCAAAGCTTCCAGTTTGTCCATTGTTGTTTTTCCGATTCCCCGGGCCGGATAATTGATGATTCTTTTCAATGCCTCGTTATCCCGCGGGTTGACTGTTACCCGGAGATAGGCCAGGAGGTCTTTGATTTCCTTTCGCTGATAAAACGACAGGCCGCCATATATTTTATAAGGCATGCTTTTTTTGCGAAGGGCTTCCTCAAATATGCGAGATTGTGCATTGGTGCGGTAAAGGATGGCAAAATCCTTATATTGATAATGGTGTCTAAGCCTTTTTTCGTTGATGTCGTTGATTACGATGAATCCTTCATCCACGTCGGAATGGGCTTGTACAAGATTGATCCTGTTGCCCGGGTCATTTTGGGAGTAGACTTTTTTGTGGATCTGCCCCTGGTTTTTGGCTATAATGCTGTTGGCGGCATTGACAATGGTCTGTGTGGACCGGTAATTTTTTTCCAGTTTAAAGAGTTTGTAATCGCGGTAATCGTTCCGGAAATTGAGGATGTTTTCGATTTTGGCTCCCCGGAAACTGTATATGCTTTGGGCATCATCGCCCACCACGCATATGTTTTTGTGCTTCTCGGCCAGTTTTCTGGTAATCAAATACTGAGAGAAATTGGTGTCCTGGTACTCATCGACCAGAATGTACCGGAAACGTTCCTGGTATTTTTCCAATACTTCGGGATGGTCGCGAAACAAAATGTTGGTATTGAGCAACAGGTCATCAAAATCCATGGCGCCGGCTTTGTAGCATTCCCGCACATAGGTTTCGTAAATGTCCGGCATCTGGGGAATGCGCGCGGCAGCATCGGCAGATGAACGTTGCGGATCGCGGGAATAGGCGGCAGGGACTATCAGGTCGTTCTTGGCCGAGGATATCCGCCCCATGACGGTTCCTGGTTTATAAGCCTTGTCTTTATTTAGTTTTTTGTTTTTTAGAATGCTGTTGATGAGGCTTTTGGAGTCTGTGGTGTCGTAGATTGTAAAATTCCTCGGATATTGCAGATGCCCGGCTTCAGCGCGGAGAATACGTGCGAAGATGGAATGAAAAGTCCCCATC
Source organism: Bacteroidota bacterium (assembly GCA_051744695.1). GTDB lineage: Bacteria > Bacteroidota > Bacteroidia > Bacteroidales > Marinilabiliaceae > Marinilabilia. Next base: position 6,568 of record JBNJDH010000152.1, read on the forward strand.
CACAACCGGGATGCCACCTCTTGTCCCACGATTTGGCCAATCCTTTCTTTCATTTCCCGGGCCGCCTTATTGGTAAAGGTTAGTGCCAAAATAGACCGGGGATTCACCCCCTGGTTGAGTAAATGGGCGATCCGGTAAGTCAGCACACGGGTTTTTCCCGAGCCGGCTCCGGCAATTACCAGGGCCGGACCCTCGGTGTTTTCTACCGCTTCACGTTGGGCTTTGTTGAGTTGTTCAAGATAATTTTCCACAAAAACTCCTGTTTCCTGGTTTGTTATTGTTGCTTATTGTTGTGAGTAATGTCCACCGACAGGTTGGGCAGGTCCATGTCTACATGAGGGTTTTGGCGGTCATTGTCAGTCAGCTCAAAAATCTCCGGATGGGCCGGCAAGGATACTGTTTGCGTGTACCAACGGGCTTCGGGCCTTGGGTCCAAATTAAAATGGTTCTGATTGCCGGTTCGGTTGTAATTTTTGATCAGAAGGATGTTTTTCCCTTCTTCCAGGTTCAGAATAAGGGATTTCTGAAGTGCGGTTCCCGGTTCCGGATTTCCGCAAAAATGGACTTCTTCCTGGTTCATCCAAACCTGTAACCCGTCGTTGCCTGTGATTTCATAGCAATATTCCTGATCGCTTTCCGATTCTATTTCTACATAATAATAATAAGTGGTCATGGGTAAAGGCCAAACTTTGTCATCATCTTTGTCACCTTTGGCTTTCCATGATTCCCGTGATATTTGCAGCCTGTTTTTGCCGTTGGGGTTGATATGCACCTTTCTGATCGGTCCGTAGAAGGTGGATGACTGATAAATATTTCTTGTTTCTATGGTGTCTCTCGTGTTTCTGATTAGTTCCCCTTCTTCTCCTTTAAGTTGCAGGCGGTCTTCTGATTCGTTCGTCCGAATGAGAATTTCCCGGTCTTGTTCGTAAGAGGTAAACTGTAAATTTGCATTGATGGCTTTTTCAGATTCAATGTTCCATTTGAAAGCGGTGACGGACGGAAT
>JBNJDH010000153.1:0-7553 GCA_051744695.1 Bacteroidota bacterium
CTGACCCCATCCTGTTGGCACGAAAATCGGACACCCTCATTTTCCTGGCCCGGCAGAATTTTACAATCAGGGAGGCGTTCACCCAAACCCTTAATCAATTGGGCGATGAGGGGATAACCAACATAGGCATTTTATTCAATGATATCCACGTCAAAAAAGGAAAAAGAGCCCTGAATTACGGGTACGGGTATGGTTACGGTTATGGATATGGCTACGGTTATGCTTACGGACAAGACTATTATGAAGATTAAAATATTATATTAGGGGGGTCATCAGAATAATGCGTACCAATTTAATACTTACAAAAAGTCATAATCGGGAAACCGTGGCGAAAAACAAACAAATATACATAACGGGTACGACCCGCTTTGGGGGTCGATTCTCATGTATCAATAGTCCGTTAAACTTTTTCAAGAGCCTTTGATTCAATTGTTTATATTTAAATGGTTCTTTGTGTCAAAATGCAGATTTTCAGTATTATACAATTCATCTTACATCTAAAAATCTAACGATCTATTGATGTATACATTACATCTATAAACATTTGACCCCCTGGGGTCATGCCCGTATATTTGAGAGAATCGGAGCCTGAAGGGCTCCGATGTTTATAGCTGTTTGCAAAATATAAAACATCGACTCTGAAAGTGTCGTATGCTTTAGTAATCATTAGACATTTCTATTATTTAAAACAAGTACATTTTTCTTAAAACCTCATATGATCCTGAAACGCCTTTATCGATTCGTTTTAATAATGATGGTGTTGTTGTTGGTCCATCCCGATGCCCGGGGACAGATATACAATAACTGGCAAAATAATACGCTGAACCCTGTAGAAAGGGTGTTGCACAGGCCGGGGCAAAATCTCCATGGTTCGATAAAACCTCTCAGGCTTGATCAAATTGAAAACCTATACAATACCGACTCTCTCCTGCAACGAGGTATCCCTTCTCCTTCGGGCAGAGAAAATATTTTCGGACGGTTTGTTTCCGACGATCTTTTCCGCTGGGAAACAGATTCATCAATGATCCGGATCAACCCCTTATTTAACTTTGAATATGGTCACGACGGACATGCCGGGAAATCATGGTTTGTCAACACCCGCGGGGCCATGGTGGAAGGACGTCTGGGCCCAAATATTGGATTTTATGCCGACATCCACGAGAATCAGGCCACGTTTCCCGAATATTTGGATCAGTTTGCAAATGACCGCAATATTGTGCCCGGTCAGGGCGAGAGAAAAAAATTTGGCGAAGACGGACATGATTATGCCCAATCGACCGGTTATCTGAGCTACAACGCCGGACGTTGGTTCAATTTCCAGTTGGGTTTTGGCAAAAATTTCATTGGCGACGGGCATCGCTCTCTTTTCCTCTCCGACAATGCATACAGTTATCCATATCTGAAAATGACCGCCACCTTCATGAAAGCCAAATACATGATGATGGTGGCCGAGTTTAAACACCACGACCGGCTTCCCGAAAGTTATGGCGATACCCGCTACCCAAATAAATATGGTGCGATTCATTACCTGAACTGGAACCTTGGCGACCGCTTCAGTCTAGGACTGTTTGAAAGTGTGATCTGGGCCCCTGAAGATACGGTGGGATATCGTGGAATTGACGTGAATTACCTGATGCCTTTGGTCGTTTTCCGGCCTGTAGAATACAACCTTGGTTCTCCCGATAACGTGACCATAGGAATGAATCTGAAATACATCCCGTGGAAAGATGCCGCATTGTATGGACAATTTGTCATTGGGGAATTCAAACACGACGAAGTATTTTCGGGCGATAAATGGTGGGCCAACAAACATGGTTTCCTTGCCGGGATGGAAGTCTTCAATCTGTTTGGAATACCCAACCTGGATTTTCAGACCGAATACAGCCAGGTCAGACCCTATACGTATTCTCATTACGACCCAACCACCAGTTATGCCCACCTTTACCAGGAATTGGGGCATCCGCTGGGTGCCAACTTCCGCGAAAGCGTCACTTTCTTGCGTTACCGGATTAACAGGTGGCACTTTGAATTAAAAAATCAATACGCCATGAAAGGCCTGGACCCTGCGGGGGAAACCACTTACGGCGGCAACATTCATGTACCCAACACCAATCGCCCGGGAGCTTACGGGCACACAATCGGACAAGGGTTGAAATCACACCTTTTACAAACACAATTGAACCTCAATTATCTCATCAATCCCCGGAACAACATGAACATCACACTGGGATTCAGGCATCGGGAGATGACCAATGACCGGGTAACAGAAAAAGGCAACTATGTTTATGCCGCCTTCCGGACCTCTATCCGGAATTTTTACTATGATTATTTTTAATCGCTATTGTCAGGAGAAACAATAGTATTTCTTTTTTGCGCTTAAGCTCCCGATGCATCGGGACAGGCAGCGCGGGCTTTTTCCTTTTTTTGTTCACGAGAATAAAATTATAAGGAGATCACGATTTCCGCTTCGCTCCAATTCTACAGCAAAAAAAAGGAAACAAAAAATGCCGTCGCTTAAATAAAATCCCCTTCCTGATATAAAGTTAGGAAAAAACCTTCATATTCAAGACTGTTGAAATATGTCAATTATCTTTCTCAGGACACCAGTGATTTCTAATCTTTTGGTTCCCTATCTTTTACCTTTTCGGCCGGGTTGCCCCGGTATATGCCATAAGGTTCCATGATGGAAGGTGCCACACTCTGAATGGCCAAAACCGAATGAGAACCACATTCTGTTCCTCCCGTAACCACCGAACGGGCACCAATCCAGACACCATCTCCCAAAACAATATTGCCCACCATCAAATCAAAGGTTTCACTGCGGTAATCGTGATTGCCACACAAAAGCATAGCCCCCTGAGAAAGGCAACAATTCGCACCGATTTCTGTAGCGCCCAGATTATCTATCCAGACACCTTCTCCAATCCATGAAAAATCACCTATGGTCAGATTCCATGGATATTTTATGTTTACCCTGGGTTTGATCACTACCCCTCTTCCGATTTTGGCCCCAAACCATTTTAACAAACCCCTTTTTAGAGCAAACAAGGGAAAGAACGGGCTCATAAAGAACAAAACATTGACAAAATACCAAATCGTTCGAACAATGAAGTTCCGGCCGGGATCGTACCAGCTATTATCATAACGGGACAAATCAACTTCCATAACAAAATTTTTCATTGACATCGTGAAGATAAAGATAAAAAACACTTTACCCTCAATCAAAATAGTTGTAAATTATGAAAAAGTACCCATCCTTAAATCATTCACTCCATGAAAGCATTCATCTTTATTTTCAGATTATTGCTGCTTACCGCCTTTCTGGTCGGTTGCAGCGGCAAACCCAAAGTCGGTCTGTTGATGGATTCTCTCGACATTGACCGGTGGGAGAAGGACAAACAAAAGTTTGAAGAAAGAATTGAAAAGCTTGGCGGGGTGCCAATGGTGAAAATCGCCAATGGAAATTCACCCAATCAGGTTAAACAGGCACAAGAACTTTTATACGATGGTGCAGATGTTCTTGTCGTAATCCCGGTTGATCTTCATGCTTCCAGAGACATTGTAAAAGCAGCCCACGAAAATGATGTATCGGTCATCTCCTACGACCGGATGATTCGTGACTGCGATGTGGACTATTATGTTTCGACCGATAACATCAATATCGGCGAACTTCAGGCCGATTATTTGTCCCGTATGGCCCCTAAGGGAAAATATGCCCTGATTGGCGGCTCGGAGAAAGATTATAATGCCACCCTCCTGCACCTGGGCTGGATGAATGTTTTGCAACCTCTCATTCAGAAAGGAGACATCGAAATTGTACTCGACCAATTTGTGGATAATTGGGAAGGTGATGAGGCTTACAAAATTGTAAATGATTATCTCTCCGGTTCCAACAATCCGGAAATCGATGTAGTCATTGCAGGAAATGATGAACTGGCAGGAGGTGTCATTGAAGCCCTGGAAGAACATGATCTCCTCAGAGAAGTATTGGTCGCCGGCCAGGATGCCGAACTCGAGGCCATACAAAACATAGTGGCGGGATATCAAACCATTTCCATCTATAAACCCATCGATGCGCTGGCATATACGGCAGCCAACATGGCTATGCAACTGGCCAATGAAGAAGGACCGATCAATACCAATTTAACGGTCAACAACGGCCACAAACTGGTGCCATCAGTATTGCTGTCATCCCAGGTCGTGAATAAGGATAATATTCAAATGACAGTGGTCTCGGAAGGCTTTATGAGTGAAGATGACATTTATGAGTATGAGTAATTGTTCTTTTTGGCATTGCCCCAAAAAGGCCATGTAAAAGAAATTAAAAGTGGTGCTGCTGATTTTTTCAGTAGCACCTGATTGCCATGCATAATAGCCTGTTTCTCTAACTGGAGGCAGGCTTTTTAGTCTTACTTCAACAAGAACTCTAACCTCAATCTTCATTTCTGGCAGCCCCCCTCCCTTTTTATGGTTTTCCCCTACAACAATAGTTGCTACCTTTGCAAAAAAGCAAACAACTTATGATTCTTGACGATACCATCTGTGCCATATCGACACCTCCGGGAAGCGGGGCCATCGCCGTTCTCCGTCTGGCTGGTCCCCGGGCAATAGATATAGCTGGAAACATATTCCGGCCGGTCAAAAAAAATGCAGAACTTAAAGATTTTCCGGCCAACACCGTCCATTACGGCACCATCACGAATGGCCAGGAAGATGTGGATGAAGTCGTGATTACACTCTTCAGAGCACCTCATTCCTTTACTGGCGATGATGTCGTGGAGATATCCTGCCACGGGTCGCCTTTCATTCAGCAGAAAATCCTTCAAATACTGACTGACCAGGGAGCCCGGATGGCCCGACCTGGTGAATTTACCCAACGAGCTTTCCTGAATGGCAAAATGGACCTGAGCCAGGCAGAAGCTGTGGCCGACCTCATTGCAGCAAAAAGCGAATCAGCCCGCAGAGTGGCCCTCAAACAGATGAAAGGGGGCTTTTCCAATGAATTGATCAACCTCCGCTCCAAGCTTCTCGAGTTCACTTCACTCATCGAACTGGAGCTCGATTTCAGCGAAGAAGACGTGGAATTTGCCGACCGGTCGCAACTTATAGATCTGATCAACGAAATAGACCGGGTTCTGAAAAAACTTATTGATTCCTTTTCCCTGGGCAATGCCATTAAAAACGGGATTCCTGTTGCCATCGTGGGCCATACCAATGCCGGAAAATCTACTCTTCTCAACGCCCTGCTTCAGGAAGAAAGGGCCATCGTAACCGATGTGCACGGCACCACCCGTGATGCCATAGAAGATGTGATGAACATAGAAGGTGTCACTTTCCGGTTCATCGATACAGCCGGAATACGAGATACCATCGACAAAGTGGAAAGCATGGGCATCGCCCTGACATACAGCAAAATCAAACAGGCATCCATCATCGTCCTGATGATGGATGTCCGTGATGCAGATGAAAAAATTCACCATGCCGTGGCGGATATAAAAAAATACCTTAACGAAGACGAACAACGCCTTGTTGTTGTCATCAACAAAACCGACCTGGCCTCCCGGGAAGAAGTGGAAAAACGGTTTTCAGATCAGGCCTTTCGGGAATTAACAGGAACAGATGCCATTGTACCCATCTCGGCCCAAAATCATACCAACCTCAATGAACTGACGGATGAACTTCTGAGAACCGTCAATTTAGGTGCAGTGGACAATGATGAAGTCGTCGTGACCAACGCCCGTCACTACGAAGCACTGAAAAATGCCCGGGAAGGTATTCTTCGCACAAGGGAAGGTTTGGAAAACGGCATTTCAGGCGACTTTATTGCCCAGGACATAAGGGAGGTACTTCATTATCTGGGAGAGATCACAGGGCAAATATCGACGGATGAAGTGTTGGGGAATATTTTTAAGAACTTTTGTATCGGAAAGTAGCATCAATACGTAAAACCAAATTGCCACAACGGGATCGTATTCAAAAAGCCCCGCTCAATATCATCTTTAACAGCATAGGCATTGTCAACCTCCTGTATTTGTCGCATTCCTTTGTTCTTTCCACCCAGCTCAAAGGTATATTCACCAACCAAAAAGTCAGCAACAGGGGAAACAATTACGTCATGCTTTACCCTAAGCTGGTTAAAGAAAAAAGTTTCCCTGATATTGCCAACATTGGCGTTATCACTAGCTAAAATATAAATCAGATTGGTATTGTCCAGGTAAATTTTATCAACTTTTCCCAGGCCTTTGATGCCTCCGGTTGCATTTCTTAGCTGTGCAATCATACCTGCTTCCTCGATAAAAAGGCAATAATCGGCAATGCTATTCCGGCTAGCCGAAAGGGCTGTAGCGATTTTGGTCATATTGGGTTTAAAAGGCACGCTTTGGGCGATAATTGACAAAAGTTGTTTTAGCTTTCGCCCGGTAGAAACATGCATGCCGGCATAAAAGGGAATATCTGTCTCCAATGTTTGATTGACAACCTGCTGTAACCGCATTTCAAAATCTTCTTCCAGGGCAAACGGATAATAGCCTCTTTTCAGATACTCTTCAAACAAAGGCAAGGGATGCTCCACTTCCGGTAGCTCAACTTTATGTTGCAGAATCTCTTCCAGGGAATAAGAGGGGGCAGAAATCTGATGAAAAAGCTGAAGATACTCCCGGAAAGAAAGCCCCTGCATGTGGTACATAATAGCCCTGCGACTCAGATCAGACGATCCCTTTTTCAAATCCAACACCGAAGATCCGGTAAAAACAATTTTTAAATCAGGATGATAGTCATAAATCAATTTAAGCTCTTTTGCCCAATCGGTGTACTTATGAATTTCATCAATAAACAGGTTCTTTCCTCCTCGCTTAACAAACGCATCAGCCAAATTGAGCAACCGGTTATCTGCAAAATAAAAGTCCTCTGCAGAAACATAAAGTGTATCTGCCGGGTTCAGTTCTTTTTTAATATGCTGCAAAATCAGGGTCGTCTTCCCTACCCCCCTTGGCCCGGTAAGACCAATCATGCGATTGTTCCAATTGATATCCGCATATATGTATCTAAAGAAACTGGTGTCGGTTTCTTTTAAAAGTCTGTGAAAATATTCAAATAGCTTATCCATCATGAAGTTCTTTTGTACCTTTTACAAACTTAATGAAAAACGCACATCGACAGTGCATTTTTTTAGAAAAATTGCACTATTAAAGTGCATAAATTTGCAGACGTATACTGTACCATCAAAAAACAAAGGAAAAACCGGCTACCCGGGGGATATTGTCTACACAATGCAGCCACGAAAGATTTACAACATATTTACAATTCACAGAAAACACACCATTCCTAAAATACTATTTGTGAATCACTATTGTCCGGGGAATTTATGTAAACAGTGGCAGATTGCTTCACTTCGTTACCAATGACAAATTTTTATAACAAACAAAGAATCAGATTATTAATTATTGGTCCCTTTTCAGGGTCCTGCCGGTTCTGTCATAGATACATTATTCCCCCATTTTTTTGGGGTATTTCGCCGGCAAAGGGCAAATGCGCCTTGGACCAAACCGGGTCAT
>JBNJDH010000154.1:0-7540 GCA_051744695.1 Bacteroidota bacterium
ATTGAAAAAAACAATATATGTTTAAAAGTCTTCATACTATGTTCTTTTAGTTTAATTATATTTATTCACTATCATCAAATTTCCCCGGCATCAGGTCTAACTGGGCCTGGGGATAAGGCAGATAGATCAGGTCCTCATTGAAGTTGCGCCCTTCATAACTCAGCTCGTCATACTCTTCATACCGGACCATATCATAATAACGAATGCCCCATTCCATAGCCAGCTCAGCAAATTTTTCCTCGAGCACCTCTTCGGTTGTAACATCTGACAGAGGGGACAGCCCGGCTCTCTCGCGAACTTCATTAACGGCTTCATCAGCTGTCATTTCTGATCCCGAAGCGCCCTGGGTAAGGGCTTCAGCATACATGAGCAATACCTCGGCATAACGGATAACGGTATAATTCTTATTGGTTCCGTAGGCTGTTCTGCCCTCCGTTAACTGCTCTGAAGGGAGATAATGTTTCCCGCTTGAGAAATTGGCCCTGGCAAAGTCTTCGATCACATCTCCCGAAGGCGTTTCATTGGAAATCCAATCGGGAAGGTCGGAATATTCGGGATCCTCCTGAATCTCTTCGATACCCTCGTTGGTGAACAGCACACTGGTTTCCAGGCGTGTCTTCTCGCCACGGTCGAGCATAAACTTGATCCATTTAATGCTGGGTTCAAAAAATCCCCAGCCACCTCCGGCACCCTCTACTTTTGGATCCCATTCCGAAGGTCCGTAGAAAGCAAAATTGTGACGGTATACATCTCCGGAGCCTTCGCCAAAATCGGAAAATTGCATTTCCAAAAGGTTTTCATCACTAAGTTTTCCGGGGATTTTGAAAAGGTTATAGAAGTCAGATTCAAGGCTAAACTCGCCTGAAGCGATGATATTTGAAGTAGCATCGGCCACTTCCTGATAATTTTCCAATTCCAGATTGGCCTGGGCTTTAATGGCCTGGGCTGTATAACGGGTAACCCCGCCGGTGACCGTTGTCCGCTCATTGGGATGTACTTCGGGCAGGTCGCCAATGGCCTCGTCCATCAAATCCGAAATATATTGCATGACTTCATCGTGCTCAACCAAATCCAACTGATATAATTCGGAGGGATTACCAGTTTCAGGAATAAATACATCTCCCCATGTTCTGGACAACTGAAGCAAGTGCCAACCTTCCAAAACTTTGGCCTCAGCAATAAACTGTTCACCGCGGGAAGTACTGGCACCTTCGTCCATGTATTTCTCAATCTCTTCCGTGGCAGAATGGGCAGTAAAAATGTTGCTGTATAACTGTTCCCACAGAGAATTAAACATCCAAAAATTTTGGTTGTAGTTAAAATAATCAGCTTCAGCGTAATCTTGCTGGTCACCCTCACCACCATGGTTTACATCATCCCCCCTGACTGAAAGGAGGGCAGGGGCATCCCATCCCAATCCATAAAAGTCAGAATAAGCGCCGATCAACGGCTTCACCATATCATCCGATTCGGTGTAATCGGTCTCTTCAGTGAAAGACCTGTTTTCTGCGGGCTCTTCCAGTAAATCGTGACATCCGCTCGTGAAAATCAAGCCCACAAAGACGAACGAATAAATTATTGTTTTTTTAATTGGTTTCATGACAATTCTGTTTTTGGTATTAAAAATTAAGGTTCACTCCAACAGTATAAATAGCCGGTACAGGATATGTTTGATTGTCTATACCATCGGAAACCTCTGGATTGAAACCATTGTAGTCGAAGAATGTAATCGGCTTTTCGGCGGTAACATAAACCCGGGCATCCGGCATTTCAACGCCAAAGAGCGTTTCCCCCGGCATGTTGTAGCCCAATTGAACATTCTGGATTCTGAAATATGACCCATCCTCTACAAAATAGTCACTCATCTTCTGGTTCCATCCTTTGCGCAGTCCTTCAGATGATGGATACTGATTGGAAGTACCCTCTCCATGCCAACGGTTCTTCGCCAGGTCGGCGTCAAGATTTCCGTCATTGGTCCAGATCATTTCGCCGCGCTTACGGTTCAGTATTTTATTACCGACCTGACCACTCACATCGACAGAAAAGTCAAAATTCCTGTAGTTAAGACCAATACTGGCACCATAATTGATTTTGGGAAAATAAGACCCCAGCATCACGCGATCTTCATCATCAATGACATCATCCCCGTTCTGGTCTTTATAGATAAAATCGCCCGGTTCAAGATCGTTTTCAACAGCCACCGGGTCATTTTCAATTTGGGCTTCATTCTGATAAACACCTTCAACCTCATGCCCAAAGAACGAAAGCAATGGTTCACCTACAACGGAGCGCTGACGAAACTCTGCAGTCCCACCATCAATATATGGCTGGCCATACAGGTCAAGAACTTCATTTTTGAGGGTAGAGAAATTGGTTGATATGTTATACCCAAAGTCATCACCAAAACTATCTTCCCAGTTCAGCGCCACCTCAAAACCCGAATTACGAAGTTCCCCTGCATTCCGAAGAACAGTTGAACCAGTAGCAGGAATGCCTACACTAATGGCAGCATTTTTGGTGTCCCTGACATAATAATCCAATTCGGCAGCCAGCCGACTGTCGAAATGTTGAGAAGAAAGTCCAACATTAATCTCTTCGGTACGCTCCCATTGCAGAGAAGAATAAGTACTGGGGGTAATATGCCCGGAGACTTTTTGGTCATCCATCGCCGTGTTAACCACCTGGGTAGTACGCTCACCGTCGCTGGCCGCGATCTTGTCGTTACCCAATTCACCCCAGCTGCCCCGGAGCTTCAGATAGTCAAAAACAGGATTCCCGGCCATAAAATCTTCTTCCGACACGACCCATCCGGCACCAATGGTTGGGAAATATCCCCATTTTTCCTGGTACTTGGAAGTGCCATCGGCTCTCATGGTACCGTAAAACAAATACCGGTCCTTAAAATCGTAGGATATCCGTCCGAAATAAGATATCCCGTATTCTCTGAGCCCGCCATCACCGACTCCGTCTTCAGGCGTTTCGTCCGACTGATCGAGGTACCAGGACTGTTCCTGGTCAATGGGAAAGTTCAGACCTTGTGCAGAAAGTCCCTGATAAGCCTCATCCCGGTATTCAGTACCGGCCATAACGGTCAGATCGTGATCTCCAAATTCATCCTCATAAGTAAGCACATTGTCCCATATTTGGTTGGACCACACCGGTGAAGACTTACTTAACGTAGCATCTTCACGTTGCGCATCGCCGCTTAAATAGTATGGAAGTCCGACATTTCGGTAATTTCCTGACGTAAAGTCATGATTATAAGTGGTCTTAAAACTTAAAATGTCAGGCACAATGTCTATTTCAGCATAAAAATTGGCCATTATTTTCCTGGTCTTTTCCCGGTTTTCGGTAAAATCCATGGGAAGAAAAGGATTTTTAGGTCCACGGTACCCAAGCAGATCGGCACTGGAATAATTGACCGGTTCGGCATTCTCGTTCATTTCGTCATACACGGGCATAACAGGAACGGCAAAGTAAGCTGTAGACCAGGCACTCTGGTTGGGCGCATACCTCTGGGAGTTACTGAAGACCATGTTTGCTCCAACGGTCAACCTGTCGGTGGCTTTATAGTCAAGCTTGGACCTGAGGTTAAACCGTTCGTAATCGTTTTTCATATCAAGAATCCCTTCCTGAGAAGAGTAGTTGGCACCTACTGAATAGGAGGCATCCTTAGTTCCGCCTGTCACAGACAAGCTATGGTTTTGCATAGCTCCGGGACGAAGGATTTCGTCATACCAATCCGTGTTGGGAGCAGGTACATTCGGATTGACACGACTTCTGCCAAACCTTTGCATCGCATTTTGAATGTATTGGGCATCTTTTTCTGACCCTGACTCGCGGGCCATCGTGGTAAATTGTTCCGTGTTGGCCATTTTCAACACGTCCGTAGCCACCTGATAGCCAAAATAGCCATCATAAGTGATTTGAGCCTCCTGTTCATAGTCGCCCGATTTGGTCTCGATCAACACAACACCATTTGCCGCCCTGACACCATATATGGCAGATGCAGAGGCATCCTTGAGAACGGAAATAGACTCAATGTCCGAAGTATTGAGAAAATCGATGTTGTCGAAAAACATACCGTCCACGACATAAAGAGGTGATTCACTTCCTTGTCCCGGATAGGAACCTACCCCCCGGACACGTATAGAAGGACCTTCTCCCGGTGAGCCGCTGCTTGTCACCTGCATTCCGGCAACTTTTCCCTGCATGGCCTGCATGGCTGAGCTGGAAGGAGTTCTGGACAGATCATCCGATTTAACAGTGGAAATGGATGAAGTAAGGTCCTTTGTAGCAACTTCTCCATACCCGACAACCTGAACTTCATCGAGGTCAACGGTGGATTCAGTCATCTGAACATTGATCTCGGTTTGGCCGTCCACCTCAACTTTTTGTGTCTGAAGACCCACAAAACTGAAAACTAACGTGGCATCCGGCGAGACTTCAATGGTGTAATTTCCGTCCCCATTGGTAATGGTTCCCTCATCGGTCCCCTCAACTGCGACAGAGGCTCCGGGAATTCCCAAATTATCTGAATCGGTCACCTTTCCCTGGACAGTGATTTCGTCCTGTCCAAAAAGAAATGCCGACACAAATAAAAAATACATAAATAACAGAGTTCTTCTCATGGCAATGAATTTTTTAATTGTTTGCTTTTGTGAAATTACGTTGAGAATCTTCCACCGTAAAGAAAAAGACTACACCAACAACTCTCACTGTTAAAAAATGCCACAAAACACTTCATTTTTAACTCACCATCATCTTTTATATGTCTGATTTTAAATTTTTTGAAATCTTCAATTTTTGAGAAATTTCTTTTTCCCCATCCCTCTTTTTTTCAAAATCAAGTATCTATTTTCGAACTTTTTCGGGAAACAAAACCTTATTTAAGAATGAAAAACAACCGATTCAATCTACATTTTTTTACTTTTACCTCACATTTCTCCAAAAACCAGGAACTCAAAACTGAAAATGACCCCAATGACGAAATACTCCTTCAATCGCATCATCAATCCGGCATTTCTGGTTTCATTGCTTGTGTTGATAATTGGGGCACCCCAATCAGGACAGGCAGCCAATGAACAACCGGCCAACATCATCAGCTTTAATAAAGCCCATTACGGAGGAGCCAATAAAAACTGGTCCATCACTTTCGACCAGGAAGGATATACCTACTTTGGCAATGGCATTGGTCTGGTCGAATTTGATGGTGTTTCATGGAACCTGAACCCCTCGGCCAACGGTTACGCCATTCGATGCATCAAAAACCTAAACAACCGGATATACTCTGCTGGCTATCGGGAGCTTGGATATTGGCAAAGAAATGAACAGGGAAAACTCAACTATCACTCCCTTACATCAAAAGTTGAAGAACACTTTTCTCAAAACGAGGAATTCTGGGACATTTCAGTTCTGGATGGGAAAGTCTATTTCCGGTCATTCTCAAGAATCTATATTTACACCCCTGACAAAGGCTTTGATGTGATCGATGTGGACGGCTTTATAACCTTTTCGGGCGTGGTGGATGACGAATTTTTGATAGCCCTTAGCGAAAAAGGAATATACAAGGTTTCGGAAAATCAACATACCCCGGTTCTCCAATCGGATTTTTTCAACGAAAAATCGGTTACCTTTATTGGTAAACCTGAAGCAACCGGTGAATATCTGATTGGCACGGAATCGCACGGAATGTTCAGATATAATATCGATTCAGAAAAGGCAGAACAATGGGCCCGGGAACACACCAACTTTTTTGTCCGCAACAACATCAACAAAGGCCTGATCAATCAGGAAGGAGAGATTGTCATCGGAACCATCCTTAATGGCATCATGATTCTTGACAAGGATGGAAAAGCTAAACATCACATCAATGTGGATTCAGGTATTCAGAGCAACACCGTTCATGCTATAGCCTGCGACAGCCTTGGCAATATATGGATGACATCCGACAAAGGGGTCGATTTTGTCTCATTTGCCACAAAACAATCATACACCCAATTCGAACACAAGGAAATGGGCGCCGTATATTCGGCCGCCCTTTATAATGGCTTTCTTTACATGGGCACAAACCAGGGGCTCTTCCGCCGACCCGGTGATGAAGAAAACAAGCTTTTTCAATTGGTTCCGGGCACGCAAAGACAAGTGTGGGATTGCACCATCCTCGATGACAAACTCTTCGTGGGGCATAACTCAGGGACCTTTCTGATTGACAAAAATCATGAGATAAAAAAAATATCGTCCCAATCAGGTGCTTATTCCATAACACGTGTCCCCGACCGTCCCGATCATTTGGTCCAAAGCACCTACACCGACATGGTGCTCTACACCAAAGAAAACGGCCAATGGAGCTACAACACAACCATAGCAGGGTTTAGTGATCTCATCAACTCAGTGAAATTTGATCAAAGGGGAAACCTCTGGGCCAGCCACCTCTACAGAGGAATTTACCAGATCAGGCTGAATGAAGAACTCGACTCAGCAGAATTTGTCTCCTATTACGGCTCTGATTCCCATATATGGCAATCGGGAAGTAACCTGAAGGCTTTCGAAGTGGAAAACCGGATCGTTCTGACCAATGAAGAGAAATTATACACCTACAATGACCTCAACGACTCCATCGTTGCCTATGATTTTCTAAACGAAAATCTTGGCAGCTACTCCTCTTCCTTTTTGATCAAACCCGCCCCATCGAACCACTATTGGTTTATGAATGATGAAGGAGTCGCCCTTTTCCATATACGGGGAAACAATGTAGAAAAGATCAAAGAATTCCCCATTACCCTGTTCAAAGAAGATTTGATTCCCACAGAAGAGAACCTCGCCCCCATAGATGAGAGAAGAGCCATCCTGTGCCTTGAAAACGGATATGGAATATTGGATGCCTCAGCCCATGATGCCGGAGAACGTATCACGGAAGAAGAATTGACCCTAAGAGAGGTTTCAGCAAGCAATGATGCGGGAAAGACGACTCTTCTCTCCCCTTACGAAAATAAGATCACCACCTCTCACTCGAGGAACAATCTTTCACTGCTCTATTCTTTCCCGTTATATTCAGGCGAAGAAATCAAATACCAATACAAAGTAGAAGGTCTTACGGAAGAATGGTCGAAATTAAGTGAAAAACCCGATTTTACCATTAGCAGGATCCCCCCCGGTGATTACACCATCATGGTGAGAGCCACCAACGACTGGCAGAAATCCTCAGCCATACATGAAATGCAGCTTACTGTTAAGCCACCCTGGTACCAGTCTACCGTGGCCATCATTCTTTATGCACTGTTTTTCTTCGCACTGTTCTTTATCGGGAAACACGTCGCCATCCGGAGAGTCAGGCTTCATGAAAAACAAAAACGAGAGGAAAAAGAACGAGAAGTCATCCGCCTGAGAAACGAGAAACTTCAGAATGAAATCTCGTTCAAAAGCCGGCAACTGGCCAATTCGGCCCTGGCTATGGCCAAAAAGAATGAATTCCTGATGGAACTAAAGAAAAAACTGAAAAGTCAGAAAGAACAACTGGGCTCAAGGTATCCGGACAAAT
>JBNJDH010000155.1:0-7461 GCA_051744695.1 Bacteroidota bacterium
ATGGGAACAACCAACGGTATAGAGGTGTCACCGGATGAAAAGCATCTGTATGTGAATGAATCGAACAATAGAAACGTATGGGTCTTTGATATACAGGAAGATGGTTCCCTGAGTAATAAACGACTGCTTACTAATTTTGACGATTATGGCATGGACGGGATGCGATGTGATGAGAAGGGCAATTTATACATCACCCGTATGGAAAAAGGGACCGTGGTTGTGGTTTCGACCGGGGGTGAAATCCTGCGTGAGATAGAACTTAAAGGTAAGAAGCCCACTAATGTGGCTTTTGGAGGCAAAGATGGACGGACGATATATGTGACGGTAGCTGACCGGGGAGCCATTGAAGCATTCCGGACTGAATATACCGGGCGTTCTTATCAGATGAAGAAAATGTGGCAAAAAGGAGATGAGTAGCTGAAAAATTCAGCAAATCTAAATTTATATGCAATTTTCAACAGAAAAAAAGGCTGCCATGAAGCAGCCTTTTTTGAATGTTTTTTGTCAGAGAAAAATTAAACCCTTTTCTCTTTGATACGTGCTTTCTTACCGGTAAGTCCGCGCAGATAGTAAATTCTCTTCCGTCTGACTTTACCCATGCGATTAACGACAATTTTGTCGATAAACGGAGAATCAATCGGAAAAATACGCTCAATTCCCGTATTGTTGGATACTTTACGTACGGTAAAACGCTTGTTTTTGCCATGTCCTTTCATCTGGATCACGGTGCCGCGGAAAACCTGGATACGCTCCTTGTTTCCCTCGCGAATTTTGTAGTGCACCGAAATGGTGTCTCCTGCGCTGAATTCCGGAAAATCGGTTTCTTCCCTTTTGAAGGAATCTTCAGCAACTTTCATCAAATCCATTGTCTGTTCTTTTGAAGATTTAACTTAGCGTGCAATATTACGTGACCCCATTGTTCAGTAAGAGATTGCACGATTGGGGTGTGCGGCTTATTCCAAACATCCAGCCTGCACAGATGCTTTTATGATTCTTATCACATTAAGCGGACGCAAAAGTAGGATTTTTCTGGGAATTATGGAACATTTTCCCGGATTTTTTCGGAAAGCAGGGATTTTTTATCATTCACCATTGATATTTTCCTTTTGATTCACATTTTATCTTTTTCCCGTTTGATTCGGGTTTTGTATTCTTTTATGTTATTTTTGTCTGTTAAATATTAATTCCCGTTAATCTGTCGTTTTCAATGAGGATCAATCAAGGGATCAATTAAAAAACAGGTAATGTCTCAAAACTTTGAAAAACCCTGGTGGTATTGGGTTTATCAACTCTATAAGTGGCCCGTTTTTGTGCCACTCATGCTGGTCAATTCAGTAATCTGTGCGATTTTTGCAGTGCTTCTTTCCATTCTTGTTTCACCCCGGGCCGGCAGTTATTTGGGAATGATTTGGGCAAGGATAACTTGTTGGATCACGCCGATAAACGTGAAAGTGCACGGACAAAAAAACATTGTTCGCGGACGCTCTTACGTGATCGTGGCCAATCACCAGACCGATTTCGATATTTTTCTTTTGTATGCCTACCTGGGACTGGATTTTAAGTGGTTGATGAAAAAGGAGCTCAGAAAAATTCCCTTTATAGGATATGCCAGCGAAAAAGTTGGTCATATTTTTGTTGATCGATCCTCTCCCTTGTCAGCTGCCCATTCTCTGGAGGAAGCCCGGAGAAAACTGGCAGACGGGTCGTCGATTATGATCTTTCCCGAAGGAGAGAGGAGCTACAGAGAAGAGATGCTTCCGTTTAAGCGGGGGGCATTTAAACTTGCGCTTGAGCTGGATTTACCCATTTTACCGGTTACAATTGTCAATTCCTGGCGTATAAAAAGACCCGGGTTTATGAACATTCTGCCCAGTCGGGCTGCTCTTGTGATTCATCCGCCCATCAATACCAGCGAGTACGGGGGACGACCCGTGGAGTTGATGAATGTGACACGAGATATCATTAAAAGTGGTAACGACAGGGGCTTTGCCGGGGAAAAAGAGTAAAGGGGAATGGGTCTGCGCACCTATGGTGGTGGCAAATAGCTCATATTTTGGATTGCCCCGGATAGCCGAAAATTGTAGATTTTTCAGAAATTGCTGTATGAGACAAATATTACCATTACTATTTTTTTGGATACTTGCCGGTGTTATTGTTTCGGCACAAGATGACTACAGCATCAGCCGGAGAAGGCCCGTCAAATTTTATGAAGAAGCCCGGAGTGAATATGCTTTAGGAAATACTGAAGAAGCCCGGGAGCTTTTGTTGAAAGCCCTTGATAAAGAACCAGAGTTTATGGAAGCCATGTTGCTTCTGGCAGATCTGTATCATTCGCAGAAAGAGTATGAAAAAGAATTTGACATTCTGAAAAAATCTCTGGAGGTGGATTCCACTTTTTATTTCCCTACTTATTACAATATTGGTCAGGCAGCTTACCGTTCAGGTAAGTATGATGAATCGCTGAAATACCTTAAAAAATACCGGGACAAGAGCAATGATGAACGTGCAAGAAAAAAGGCCGAATCATCAATTGAGCACATTTCGTTTGTGCGTGATGCGATGGATAATCAGCATGATATTACGCTACGAAGTGCAGGTCCGAATGTGAACAGCGAATTTGATGAATACTGGCCCAGTCTAACTGCCGATGAGCAAACCATGGTGATTACGGTGCTGAAGCCAAGAGATATGGATCTCTATCGCGAAAGGGACGGGCAATTGCCCAAATCATCCATGTTTTTTCAGGAAGATTTTTATGTGTCCCATGCTGATAGCAATGGGCAATGGCAGGAGAGAACGATATTGCCCGGGAAACTCAATACCAACAGCAATGAGGGTGCGCAAACCCTTTCGGCTGATGGAAACTGGATGTTTTTCACGGCTTGTGGACGATCCGATTCCAAAGGCAGTTGCGACATTTATTTTTCACGCCGTACCAGTGAAGGATGGAGTGCCCCTTCTAATGTGGGGAAACCGGTTAATTCTGCCTCGTGGGAGAGTCAGCCCCATTTTTCGGCTGATGGCCGCACCTTATTCTTCATCAGCAACCGGGATGAAGGAGTGGGCAAAAAAGACATCTGGAAGGCTACGGTAAAAGGAATTGATGATGATGGTACACCCCATTTCGGTGACCTGGAAAATTTGGGTGACACAATCAATACCGAAGGGGACGAAAATTCCCCCTTTTTGCATCATGATGGGCACACACTTTATTTTTCCTCCAATGGCCATACGGGCATGGGAGGAATGGATATATTCATGAGCCAGAGAAATAAACAGGGTGAGTGGAGCGAACCGGAGAATCTTGGCTATCCCATTAATACCGAACAAGATGAAATCGGTTTGTTTGTTGTAGCCCGCGGTAACAGGGCCTATTTTGCTACCGACGGACAGGAAGAAGGAATGGGCGGGAAAGACATTTACAGTTTTCGTCTTCCCCGCGAGTACCGCCCCGATCCTGTCCTCTATGTTAAGGGAAAAGTTTTTGACAGGGAAACCCGGGAGGTATTACCGGCCGATTTTGAATTGACAAATCTGGAAACCGGTGAAACGGTGGTTACTTCCCAGGGAACCGGTTTCTCCGGCGAATTTCTCGTCACTCTTCCCATGGGAGGAGAATATGCCTTTAAGGCCGATCATCCCGGATATCTGTTTTATTCGGGCAATTTTAATCTTACTGGTGATCATCCTGTTGATGAACCTTACTATCTTGAAATTGGTCTGGAACCGATAAAAGAGGGGGCTAGTGTTCGTCTTGAAAACATCTTCTTTGAAACCGATTCTTACGACCTGAAATCCGAATCGAAAGTAGAGCTCAATGAAGTGGTTGAGTTTATGGAAAACAATCCTGATGTGCGGATTATGCTTGAAGGACATACCGATGATGTGGGATCCCGCGAGTACAACATGGAGCTTTCTGAAAACAGGGCCCGTTCGGTATATAACTATCTGATAGAACAGGGGGTTGATCCTGAACGTATGGAATACAAAGGTTATGGTTTCAGTGAGCCCGTCGACACCAATGAAACAGAAGAGGGCAGGGCTCGAAACAGACGAACTGAGATGCGTATTTTATAAAATCTGCTTGTATGAGAAAAGTCCGGGTTTTGTTGTTTCTTTTATGGCCATTGCTCCAGTCTGGCATGGCCAATCCGGTGGAATACGGCATTTCTGATATTGAGTATTTCAACCGGCGGCAATATGACGGAGCCACCCAAAACTGGAGTGTTTCCCAGTCGGTCGACGGGTTGATGTATTTTGCCAATAATGACGGCATTATAGAATATGACGGTACCGAATGGCGAATGCTCCCCGGCATGCCCAACAATGTTCCCCGCTCAGTCCTGGCCCGGGATGGAAAAATTTACCTGGGAGGCAACGCAGAATTTGGCTATTATGAAATCGATTCGGTAGGGGAATATCAATATCACTCTCTTTATGATGAGTATGACGTGCAGGAACCGGGTGACTTCTGGAATATTTTTCCAATGGGAGAGACTTTTGTCTTTCAGTCTCAAGAAGCTTTATGCATCTATGATCCGGATGAAGGAATTGAGGTAGTACCCGCCGAAACCCGTTTCACAGAAGCGTTTCTTGTCAATGACCAGTTGTTGATTCATGATGAACAAGAAGGCCTTATGGAACTGCGGGGTGGCAATCTTTTCAGTGTGCCCGGAGGAGACATACTGCAAGGAATGACTGTAGGGGCCATTATGCCCATTGATAAGGGTGAGCTTGTGATCGGCACCATGAACAATGGTCTTTACAAGTGGGATAGCAGCGGAATTTATTCGTGGAATGTGGAAGCGGGCGAGTATTTAAAAGAGGCCAATGTTTTTTGCGGAACGAAGGTAGGAAATGATCTGGCTTTCGGCACCATTCAGTCGGGCGTGGTTGTTGTGGACCCTGATGGTCAGTTGAAGATGATTGCCGGAAAGGATAAGGGGTTGAAAAACAATACTGTTCTTGATATTTTTGTCGATAAGCAAAAAAACATATGGGCCGGTCTTGACAACGGCATTGCCCGAGTTGGATATAACTCCGCGGTTAGTTTTATCCAGGGATATTTTGACCTGGGTACGGGGTATTGCATGACAGAAAAAGATGATCGGTTTTATCTTGGTACCAATCAGGGACTATATAGCATTAACAGGGAAACATTTGCCAGTCCGCTTAAAGACCGGGATGATTTTCATCTTGTCAACGGCAGTAATGGACAGGTGTGGAATTTTTTCAAAGACGATCAGGGAGAGCTTCTCGCTGGTCATAATCTCGGGATTTTCAGAATTCAGGAGGAAGAAGCCACCTTGCTTTCTTCATCTTCCGTCAACGGGGCCTGGAAGTTCAGATATGTACCCGGAAATTCGGATAAGCTCATGGTGGGCACCTACACCGGTCTCGTGCTTCTCGAACGCGATGATAGAGGAAAATGGCAATTCGACAGAAAAGTAGAAGGTTTTGGCGAATCGTCGAGAGATATGGAATGGGATGAAGAAGGGCGTCTTTGGGTCTCTCACGGATTTAAAGGGCTTTACCGTCTTTCCTTTAATGATGATTATACAAGGGTTACTGATGTTCAAATGAATGATGATTTTGAAGGACTTGATGATTTTCTCGGGTTTTCCATTTCAAAAATTGATGACCGGATTCTGTTTGCCTCATCCCAAGGCATTTATTCTATTGAGGAGGGAAGCCGTTTTGTGCAGGATGAGTTGTGGGATTTTTTCACCGGGGACGAAGGGTTTCCTACACGGATGAAACAAGATCGGTTTGATAATATATGGTTTTTTGTTGATGATGGGGTCGGGGTTCTTCGTTATCAGGAAGATGGCACCTATATGCGCATCGATAATCCTCTGATGCCTTTGAAAGACAAATTGGTAAGTAGTTTTGAGTCGGTCTTTGTACTCAACAACGAGACGGCCTTTTTCGGTACTGAAGATGGTTTCGGGCAATATACAGTAAGCAATGACATCAATTACTATCAGCCATTTAATGTACATATCCGGGGCTTTAGAAGTCAGGCCCGTGAAGATGAGCGTTTTCATGCCGGAAGCGAGGATGCCGGGCAGGAGTATGTTCCCGAATTCACCTATCAGGAAAATGATTTTGAAGTATTTTTTTCAGCAACCTGGTTTGGGAGTGGGAAAATCGAATATGCTACCATGCTTGAAGGTTATGAAAGCAACTGGAGTTCCTGGGGAGAAATCAAAAACCGGCAGTTTACCAGGTTGCCAGAAGGAAAATATACATTTAAAGTAAAAGCCCGGAATGTCCATGGTGTCCAATCACGACCCGCCACTTTTCGTTTTGTGGTTCTTCCTCCTTGGTACCGCACCACATATGCGCGCGTGGTTTATGGTGTTTTGATTGTTGTTCTTTTGCTTTCTGGTTTTTTTGTAACCCGAAAAATTGTTGATAAAAGCCGGCAACGTGAAAAGATCAGGCAAAAAGAGAGATACCGGGAAAAGGAAGAGCAGTTGCGCCGGGAAGCTCTCGAAAATGAGAAAGAGATGATTCGCCTTCGCAATGAAAAGTTGCAGGATGATATGAAGCATAAAGAAAAGGAACTGGCCAATTCCACGATGCACATTATCCACAAAAATGATGTCCTGATTAAAATTCGGGAAGAATTGCAAAAGGCCCGTAAAATTGGGGATGGAAATGTGCAGGCAAACAAGATTGCTTCTGTGGTTAAAAAAATTGACCGGGACATTGATACAGAGGAACATTGGGAAATTTTTGAAACCCACCTCGAACAAGTACATGAAGATTTTCTGAAACGCCTCAATGAAAAACACCCCGACCTTTCGGCCAGGGAAATGCGACTCGCTGCTTATTTGAGAATGAACATGACATCAAAAGAAATTGCATCTCTGATGAATATTACACCCCGGGCAGTGGAGAATAATCGATACAAACTGCGTAAGAAGCTGGGACTGGAGCAGGGCGAGAATCTGGTGGACTATATCATGAAGATTTGAAGTCAATCATTTTTGTGCGTTAACCTCTGTTCCCTGGAGGTCTTTCAGAATTGAGAGGGCTTCATAACGATCATTGCCGCAGACCAGTTTTTCCGCCTGAAAACCGGCACAAACAGCCGGGCGGTCAGGTGAATGGAAGATCCCGCAACGATAATCATCCGTTAAGTGAATACAAGGGACGCCTGCTGGTTTCCCATTCGGCATTCCCGGAATAGGGGATGATATTGAAGGTTCGATGCAACAGGCACCGCAATGTGGTCTGCAATCCATAGTTTTTATTTTGAGACACTATTGTCCGGGGAATTTATTCAAACAGTGGTAGATTGCTTCACTTCGTTCGCAATGACCTTGAGCATCAGGAAGCAGAGTGATGGGATGGGGACGGTTTTCGGCAAAGCCGAAAACATACAAATCCTACCGGCGCCCACGCCTTAGCTAGGGCAGCCCACAGGATCGGAGTGCTTCCGGAACAGGCAGT
>JBNJDH010000156.1:0-7436 GCA_051744695.1 Bacteroidota bacterium
AATATGCGGGCATGACCCCGAAGTGGGTCAAATGTTTATAGATGTAATGTATACATGAGAATCGACCCCCAAGACGGGTCGTACCCGTTATGTATATTTGTTTGTTTTTCGCAACGGTTTCCCGATTATGACCTTTTGTAAATATTAAATTGGTACGCATTATTGTGATGACCTAAGATTTAAGCTGAATCATATGATGCTGAAAATCTGAATTTTGACAAAAAGAGCCATTAAGACGTAAACAGCTAAATCAAAGGTTCTTACAAAAGTTTAACGGACTATTGATAATAGGACAAAGAGAAAAGATGGAGTTTTTAGAAAGCCTCCTCCTACTTATCCGAACTGCTAAACCAATTCTCCCAAAAGGGCGCAATACTCCCTTTTTTTAATTTTTTAAGGATAGAGATCAGCTCTTCCCCCCTGAGGTTGGTTGCCACAACTTCACCATGGCCGTTAAGAAGAAAATTGGCCGGAATACCACGTACATTGTATTTTTTTGCAGCCTTATTGTGCCAACCTTTAAGGTCGCTGACATGATGATCCCAGATAAGACTATCTTTTTCAATAGCCGCGAGCCAGGCCTTTTCCTTGACATCCAAAGAGACACTAAAAATGGTAAATCCTTTCCCACTCTTAAACTCTTTGTCTTTAAAAGTTTGATAGGCTTCAACCAAAACAGGATTTTCCTTTCGACATGGACCGCACCATGAGGCCCAGAAATCGACTAACACCAATTGACCTTCAAGAGAAGATAAAGCAATTTCCTCACCTGACGGGGAAGTCATTACTATTTCAGGAGCCTTTTGGCCCTCCTGGGGCAACTGAGCATTTATTTCCATTACACCAAAAAGGAAAATGAATATCCAAGAGCTTCTTTTCATCATAACGCAATAAAAAAGACTCCGAAAACTGATTTCCAGGATTTCCGGAGTTTGTAAACAAAATTAATCCAAAACTTTTTCCGGTATTAGTAAAATATTTATTTCTTTCAAATAAATTTCTTTCCATAAAGCCCCAATATTTTCTGCCCCGAAAGAGCGGAATAAGCTGTGCTTTTGGTGGCAGGCCTGTCTGCCGTTTTGCATAAAAGTACCCATCTGTCTTAGTGGTTTTAAATCAAAACACCAGCATGTCTCTTGTGCATAACCCGCCAGGCAGGGCGTAAAGCTGCAAGTGGTACTTTATGAACAGACGCGAATTAAGGGTCATAAAGTTGGTTGCACAAACCTCCGGATTTTGAAAACACCCCTTTATTTTTAATTCATTAAAATAAAGAACACTTTCAACCATTTTGTATTTTAAATGTTTAATGACAAATTAGCCTTTATTTGCAATACGGAAAATGTGTTATATGAAACATCCGATAAAAAGGTGATTTGACAATTCCCGGAAAAAATTCTATATTTAAATAATTGAAGGAGGAAGACAAGCATCCGAAAGCTCTTTCTTCTTCAAAAAAATGCAACTTAAAACGAAGAAATTGTTTAATCAAAAAATGAATAAGTTATGAAGAATACCGGATTATTTTTAGGCGGACTGATCGTAGGAGCTGCTGCAGGAGCCGCAATGGCTTTATTGTACACTCCTCAGACCGGAGAAGACACACGCAAACAGATCAAGGAAAAAATTGACGAGCTTGAAAAAGAGCTGGATAAAATGCGTGAAAAAATGAAAGAAAGGGGCACCGAAATGAAGGATGAAGCCCAGAAAAGAATTAAGGAATTGGAAAACAGAATTGAAAAATTAATGGAAGAATATCGCAAGGCCCCTGAAGCTACCAAGTAACAGGAGAGCTTGTAATCAATAAAAAAGTTGTTCCTTTGAGAACAACTTTTTTATTTTGTATACCAAAACTCTTTATTTTTGCAATAAATACCAGAGCACCCCATGGATAACATAAACTTTGTGTCATCCGGAGTTCTAAAATGGTTATTAAAATGCCCGAAATGAAGGAAAACTTTTCAGAAAACATTAACGAACTCAAAAAAGAACTGGAAGAATTTCTGCAGACCCGTTTTGATTTGACCAGGCTGCATATCGCCGGAGAACTTTCGCGTTTCATTTCCGGTTTCCTGACCCGAACAGTGGTTCTGTATTTTTTGTTTCTTGCATTGATGTTCTTTGCTGTCGCCGGCGCTTTGCTTCTGGGACAATGGATAAACTCCTACATTATTGGATTTGCATCCATGGGTCTAATTTTTTTGTTAGCCACCCTCGCTTTCTGGCTGCTAAGGAAAATATTCATAGAAAGACCTATTGTCCGCAATTTCATTGAATTGATGTTCCCAAAATTTGACGATGATGAAGAAACAGAAGAGAAAGAATGACTTCCGCCACATAAAAAGCTACCAGGATATCAAAGCCGAAAAAATACATTTGGCTTACCGGATGCGTTATACCGAAAAACAACTGGAGCTCCGCCTTTTGGAAATCGGATATTATTTGCACCCTATTCGCCTGGTTCCATCATTGGTAACCGAATGGGCTCAGCCAATGCTTAATGAACTAAAGATCAGAGTTCAAGACTACCTTTTTGGAAGAAGTAAAAAAAGAAAACAGAAACAACGCGGCCAAAGAAACATGCAAGAAGACTGAAACTTACCCGACTTTTCGATTAATCAATAGATCGTTAGGGCTTTATTCAATACCCGGGTAGAGCAGTTCATTGTCTTGCCGATCCCCCACAGATCCGTATGAGCGGATTTCCCGCATGCGGTTTCTCTCAACCTTCCTATGCCGATTTGCTTTAATGAATCTGAAAAAAAGCAATAGAGCATTAGATTATTAGATTTAAGATGTCTGGCGGTTTATTGAAAGCCATGGCAAGGGCGATCGTATGGTAATTGACACTCAGAAAATCAACAACCCAAGCCCCGGCAGGGGTGTCCCTATAATAGAAACATTTAAGGTTGCAAAGAAGGTCACCACTGCCGTAGCTCTTGTTTTTTGGGGACTTTTTTTACCATACGATCGCCCCACTCCGGGGGTTTTAAGGATGTTACCAAAATTTATTGATGTTTGGAAAATAACAACACAAAATCAAACTACAGCCAAGTGTAACGGACTATTGAAAAGGAGAGCATAAAAAAATTCCTCTTCCCTGCTAAGACATTATCCTAATTACGTTAAAAGAGGATGATCTCAGCTTTTATTACCCCCAGATTAAAATAAAAAAGTAATTCCCGGACAACGCATAAAAAATAGCAACAGCAAACAAATAACGATCAGATTCCTTCAGGTATAGGTCATCATAATTTTAACCTGTACGTCACATCCTCCTCTGACTATATGTGAACCCGGCCCATCTCCATTTCCAAAAGCCCTTATAGGCCCCGTAAAATGCCTGTTCTTCCAAAATAATTGCTATATTCGTACACTCCAAAACCTTTCGGTAAAGCAGGGTTTAACGTAAAAATGAACCTGAGATGAGCAATAAAAGCCGTTATGCACTGATAACAGGTGCCAGCCAGGGATTCGGAAGATTATTGGCCCTGGAACTGGCCCGACGCGACATCAACGTGATTCTAATTGCCCTGCCCGAAGAAAATACCAGTCTTGTGGCTGATGAATGCCGGGAACTTGGCGTTCAGGCCGAAATCTATGAAGTTGACCTTACCAATCGTGAAGAACTGCTGAAAATGACCCATTGGGTCAACAATCACTTCAATGTATTTATTCTCATCAATAATGCCGGATTGGGAGGTACACGTATTTTTCACTCCAGTGAACTGAAATACATTGAAACCCTGATCAATCTTAACGTGGTAGCCACCTCTCTCATTACTCATCAGTTGTTGCCCAACCTTTTGCAACAACCCCGGGCTTACATTTTGAATGTCTCAAGCATGGCGTCTTTCAGTCCCATGGGATTTAAAACGGTCTACTCTTCTACCAAAAGATATATTCAGCATTTTTCAAGGGCTCTTGATCAAGAACTTAAAGATACATCTGTGTCTGTAAGCGTGGTTTTACCCGGTCCTATGAAAACCAATTCGGAAATTATCAACCGGATTGAAAAACAAGGCATTCTTGGAAAAATCGGACTCACCTGTCCTTTTAAGGCGGCAAAGGTCAGCATAGACCGATTGTTCAGGGAAAAGCCATTGATCCTGGTAGGGCGCCGCAATCACATCAATCGTTTTATGCTTGCTTTAATCCCGTCCAATTACCGGATGAGCCTGATGACCCGGGCAGCCAGACGGGAACTTGATAAAAAGACTGACCTGAACCAAAGAATGAAATAACCATGTCAAAAGTATTGGTAACCGGAGCCAACGGCCTTCTGGCCACCAACGTGATCAACGAATTATTGGCAAAAGGATATGAAGTGCTTGGCCTTCTGCGGAATGTTAACAAATACACAGGTCCCCAACACGAAAATCTCCGATTCACAGAAGCCGACATCACCGATACAACAACTTTAAATGATGCATTGAAGAAATGTGATAAGGTGATACATGTAGCGGCTCTTACATCTCACCATCTTACAGAATATTCGCCCTATAAAAAAATCAACGCAGACGCCACGGAAACTTTAATCAGCAAAAGTATCCAAAACCATTGCAAAAAGTTCATATACGTAAGCTCAGCCAATGCCTTTGGATTTGGAGATATAAAAACGCCGGGCGATGAAACCCGGCCCATGCGTCCACCATTTTCAGAATCATTTTACGCGCAAAGCAAACTCGAAGGTCAAAAGCTTGCGTTGAAATATACTGATCAAATCCATGTCACAGTGGTGAATCCCACATTTATGATCGGCCCTTTTGACGGTAAACCCAGCTCGGGCCAAATCATCAAAATGG
Organism: Bacteroidota bacterium; assembly: GCA_051744695.1. Taxonomy (GTDB): domain Bacteria; phylum Bacteroidota; class Bacteroidia; order Bacteroidales; family Marinilabiliaceae; genus Marinilabilia. The sequence continues at coordinate 4,806 of JBNJDH010000156.1, forward strand.
GATATAAGAAGAAGGTCATTTTCTGTCCTCCTGGTGGAAAAAATTTTGTGAGCGCGACTGATGCAGCGCGGGGAGTTGTGGCAGCCCTGGAAAAGGGGAAAAATGGTGAAGCCTATCTTCTTGCAGGCGAAAATCTTACCTACAAGGAATTTTTTCAAAAACTATCCGCATTGACCCACACCAAAGCCATTTATGTGACCATTCCGGGACCTTTGTTGCGGCTTGCCGGAAGGTTGGGCGATTTAATGCAAAAAACCGGCCTTCAAACACAACTTTCACTGACAAACACGAAAATGCTGTGTGTCAAAAACTTCTACAACAACAAGAAAGCTGTAGAAAAATTGAACGTCACTTTTGCCCCCATCGAAAATGGCATACAGGAAGCAATTGAATGGTTCAGGAAAAATGGGATGCTCTAGGTTCCGTAAAAAAAACTAAATTTGCTAATAAAATTAACCCGACAAACCGGTTTTTAATGGACAAAGAAGCAACCCGTACATATATCCAACAACTCAGGGAGGAGCTCAATTACCACAACCACAAATATTATGTGGAAAATGCCCCGGAAATTTCCGATTATGAGTTCGATCAGAAGATGCACGAACTCATCGAACTGGAAAAACAATATCCGGAATTTTTTGACCCGAACAGTCCCACGCAAAGGGTCGGAAGCGACCTGAACCAGGAATTTGAACAGGTCCGTCATCAATACCCGATGTTGTCGCTGAGCAACACCTATTCAGAAGAAGAGTTGCAGGATTTTCATAACCGGATTGTTCGTCAGGTGGGCAATGATTTCAGCTATGTGTGTGAATTGAAATACGACGGAACGGCCATCAGCCTCACCTACGAAAACGGTCTGCTCCAACAGGCTGTAACACGGGGCGACGGCACGGTTGGTGACGATGTAACACAAAATGTGAAAACCATCCGATCGATTCCACTGAAACTCACTGCTGATTATCCGCCAAGGTTTGTTATTCGCGGAGAAATTTTTCTGCCCATTGAAGGTTTCGAAAAACTCAACCGTCAGAAAGAGCAAAAAGGTGAAGCCCCTTTTGCCAATCCAAGGAATGCAGCCGCGGGTTCACTGAAACTTCAAAACAGCTCTCTTGTGGCCAAACGGCCTCTGGATTGTTTCATGTATCATCTTTTGGCCGATGAACTGCCATCCGACAGTCATTACGAAAACCTGAAAAAAGCCAAATCCTGGGGCCTTAAAATATCACCTCACACCCAGCCCTGCCAAACCATCCAAGACGTTTTTAAATTCATCGAAGAATGGGACCAGAAACGGCACAATCTGCCTTTTGAAATAGACGGTGCCGTCATCAAAGTCGATAGCATATCTCTTCAACAAAAGCTTGGATTCACCGCCAAATCGCCCCGCTGGGCCATTGCTTACAAATTCAGGGCTGAAGAGGCCCGCACCAGGCTGCTCTCCGTCGATTATCAGGTGGGGCGCACAGGAGCTGTGACACCTGTAGCCAATCTGGAACCCGTAAAACTGGCCGGAACCACGGTCAAAAGAGCCTCACTTCATAACGCCGACATCATAGCCGAACTCAACCTTCATCTCAATGACCTGGTGAAGGTAGAAAAAGGCGGGGAAATCATCCCCAAAATCACGGGAGTGGTAACAGAAGAACGCCCGGAACAAAGCCGGCCTGTAGAATTCATACAAGAATGCCCGGCCTGCGGAACACGGCTTATGCGCCCCAAAGGTGAGGCGGCTCATTACTGTCCCAATTCTGCAAGTTGCCCGCCTCAAATCAAAGGCAAACTGGAACATTTTATCTCACGACGTGCCATGAACATCGACGGCCTGGGAAGTGAAACCATCAATTTGCTATACAACCAGGGCCTTGTGAAGTCCATACCCGACCTTTATCGACTCAAAGCTTCCCAACTGGTATCGCTGGAGCGTTTAGGGGAAAAATCGGCGCGCAACATCATCCACAGCATCCGGAAATCCGTTGAAGTTCCCTGGCCCCGTGTCTTATTTGCCTTAGGCATACGGTTTGTGGGTGAAACGGTGGCCCGAAAACTGGCAGAAGCATTCCCCTCAATTGATAAACTATCCAGTGCCTCCAAAGAAGAGCTTGTTGCCGTGGATGAGATCGGGGAAAAAATTGCTGAAAGCATTCTGGCCTTTTTCAAATCGGAGGCCAACAAAAAAATGATCGAAGAACTGAAAGGTTTTGGCCTCAAACTTGAAGGAGAAGAAATACAAAAAGTCACATCCGACATTTTTAAAGGAAAAAGTGTTGTGATAAGCGGCAAATTTTCAAAACATTCCCGTGACGAATTAAAAGAAATGATCGAAGCTCATGGTGGAAAAAACACCGCATCGGTTACCGGCAGCACAGACTATCTGGTGGCTGGTGAAAACATGGGACCCGCAAAACTTGATAAAGCCAAAAAACAAGGAATCGCTATACTAAGTGAAGACCAATTTCTCGAACTCATTGAAAAAAACAGTCACGCGTGATACCATTCAAAAAACAAAGAGAAGCCATCGGCCATTTCCTTTTGAAAAGGAAACTGAAAAAACAACGTCGAAATATAAAAATGCAGCCATTAACTGATATCAGATCGGCTGCTGTATTCTTTGATGCTTCCTCAGAACAA
>JBNJDH010000157.1:0-7381 GCA_051744695.1 Bacteroidota bacterium
GGGAAAGCAAAATAACCGTGGGCATCTTTGCCGTATTGGCCCAAAGGGCCCATGTTCTTTTTTATTTTATCAAAAATATCCACTTTATTGTAGTTTTTTTGGTTTTCCGGGCAAAGGTAATGTTTTTTGTCTGTTTTCGTGATGACACCCCGGGAATTTGGTGGTTTTTTCGATGTCTGCCAGTCGCAGAGGAGACTATTTACATGGCCCGGTTTTTGCTTGTTTTGGAAAAATTATTTTGGGGGAGGGAGGTATGATTGAACAAGATCAAAATCCGTTGCCCGGAATGTTCGTTTATCAAAGTAAAACTGTATCTTTGCACGGAATTTTGTCATTTTTAATTTTGTGACAACTGACAAAGTGCGAACGCACAAAAGCGGAAATTCATAATGAGGAAATTACTTTTTTTTCTGGCCATAATTTTACTGGCTTCTTGTAGTGAATATCAAAAAATCCTGAAAAGTACCGACTACGACCTCAAATACGAGAAGGGTCTGGAGTATTTTGAAGAAGGCGATTACATGCGAGCCTCTACGTTGCTCGAAGAGCTGATTTCGGTATATATGGGGACCAGCCGTGCTGAAGAAGCCCATTACAAGTACGCCCGTTCTTTATACGAGATGCAGGATTACATAACGGCTGTGCATCAATATCGTGAATTTGTGGATAAATACCCCAACAGTGAATATCTGGAAGAAGCTCAATTTATGATTGGGGCTTGTTATTATGAGTTGTCTCCTAAAGCCAGGCTTGATCAGACCGATACGCAAAACGCCATCGAAGCGTTGGAACTTTTTATCAGTTTGTTTCCTGAAAGTGACCGGGTGTCCAGAGCCAACGAAATGCTTGATGACCTGGAAGAAAAACTGGTCTATAAATCTTATCTGAATGCCAAGCTTTATTATGACCTTGGCAATTATATGGGAAATAACTACAAATCGGCCGTTATTACTGCCCGCAATAGCCTGGATGAATTCCCGGATACCAAGTACCGGGAAGAGTTGTCCTTTCTGATCCTGGACTCCCTTTATATTCAGGCAATGAATAGTGTGGAAGAAAAAGAGGAAGAACGGTTGAGGGCAACCCTCGATGAATATTATGCTTTTATTAATGAGTTTCCGGAAAGCTCCTATATGAAGGAAGCCAATAATATCTTTGAGGATGTAAAATCAATGTTGAAAAAATACGAGTAACAAAAAACTACATTGCAATGGATTATAAGAAGTCGAATGCACCTTTGACAACGGTAACCTGGGATGCCGAAGAACTGTCCGCACAAACCGGCAACATCTATGAGTCGGTTATGATCGTGGCCAAGCGGGCCAATCAGATCGGTGTTGAGATGAAAGAAGAGCTCAATAAAAAACTCCAGGAATTTGCTTCCTATACGGATAACCTTGAGGAAGTTTTTGAGAACCGGGAACAAATAGAAATTTCCAAATTTTATGAACGGCTGCCCAAGCCTTCTTTGCTTGCGGCTGAGGAATTTTTAGAAGGAAAGGTCTATTACCGGAACCCGGCTAAAGACAATATGGAAGAAGAATAATCATTTTTCTTTATTATCCTGCCGGTATGGCTTTTGAAATGAAGCCCCAATAAGGGAACTTCATTTTTTACATCGCAGCTAACCTCAAAAAACCTAACGATCTTCTCTATAATGCTGAAAGGGAAAAAAGTTATACTGGGAATCACCGGAAGTATTGCTGCCTACAAAGCAGCTTATCTTTTGCGCCTTTTTGTGAAAGAAGGGGCGGAGGTACAGGTGATCATAACTCCTGCCGGCAAAGAATTTATTACACCGGTTACCCTGTCGGCTTTATCGGGGCGCCCGGTTTTATCGGGTTTTTTTGAAAATTCGGATGGCACATGGCACAGCCATGTTGATTTGGGCATGTGGGCCGATATCATGGTTGTTGCCCCCGCTTCGGCCAATACCATGGGGAAAATGGCCGGTGCCATATGTGATAATCTTTTGATTACGACTTACCTTTCAGCCAAATGTCCGGTTTTAATTGCGCCAGCAATGGATCTTGATATGTATGCGCATCCTGCCAATAAGCGGAATGTTGAGTTGCTCCGGGAGTTTGGAGCTCACTTTGCAGAACCCGGAACTGGCGAACTGGCCAGTGGCCTTTCGGGAAAGGGCCGGATGGAAGAACCTGAAAACATTTTAGAAGAAGTCAAAACAATCCTGACCGGCCAAAAAAAAAAGACCCTGAACGGTAAAACCGTTCTCGTAACCGCGGGACCAACCTATGAAAATATTGATCCGGTAAGGTTTATCGGAAATTATTCATCTGGGAAAACCGGGTTTGCTATTGCTGGTGAACTGGCCGGCCGAGGTGCAGTAGTTCACTTGATTGCCGGTCCGGTTTCTCTCGTTACACCCCCGGGCAATGTGGTCAGGAAAGATGTCACTTCGGCAGTGGAAATGGAAGTTGCCTGCAGAGAAATTTTTCCCCATTGTGATGCAGCGGTTTTTTCTGCAGCGGTGGCCGATTATGCTCCGGTTGACCCTTCCGGCGAAAAAATCAAACGTTCTGGTGATGAACTTACTTTCCGGTTGAAACCAAATCCCGACATTGCTGCCAATATGGGGGCAATAAAATCCCCTTCACAGATTACCATAGGGTTTGCCCTCGAAACAAGCAACGGAGAGGTCAATGCCATTAAAAAGCTTGAGGAGAAAAATTTTGATCTGATTGTGCTGAATTCTCCCAATATCGAAGGCGAAGGGTTCTTGTCTGATACCAACCGCATATCCATTCTTGACAGAAAGCATCAGGCAAAGAGTTATCCCCTGAAAGATAAAAAGCAGGTGGCTGTAGACATCGTTTCAGCCCTGGAAAAATTATTGGTTCCATGAAACGATTTGTTTTCATTTTGTTGTTGACCGGCATCATGCTTCCGGCCCTGCGGTCGCAGGAATTGCGATGTGCCGTGCAGGTCGTAGCCCCCGGCGTACAGGGAGTTAACCGCAATGTGTTTAAATCACTCCGGGAAGCCATTCACGAATTTATGAACAACCAGCAATGGACGGATCATTCCTACGAAAATTCCGAGCGGATTGAATGTACCCTGCATTTTTCTATAGATGACGTGGAAGGGGTTGACCGTTTTAAAGGCTCCTTACGTATCCAGTCGCGCCGACCGGTTTTCAATTCTTCATATAAATCCACGGTTCTGAACCTGAAAGATGATCAAATTGACTTCAATTTTGCGGAACAGGAGAACCTGGTTTACAACGAGAACAGTATCGAATCCAATCTGGTTGGGATTCTGGCTTATTATGCTTATGTGATCCTTGGGTATGATTATGATTCCTTCAAGAGTGAAGGAGGGACCCCTTTTTTCCGCGAGGCCGAAGAAATAGTGGGACAAATGCAGAATGCCAGGCAGTCCGGATGGAAAGCTTTTGAAAGCAGGCAAAACCGGTATTGGTTGGTGGATAACATGTTGGATGAAGATCACCGTCCCCTTCGTGATTGTTATTATGAATACCACAGACAAGGCCTGGATTTGATGGCTGAGGACAGGGAAAAGGGCCGCTCTAATGTTGCTTCCTCCCTGGAAGCTCTGCAGACGGTTTACAGGCGGAATCCCGGGTCTTTTGCTCTTCAGGTATTCTTTGATGCCAAGCAGAAAGAACTGGTCAATATTTTTTCTGAATCGTTTCAGCAGGAAAAGGCAGAGGTTGTCAACATCCTGACCGAGGTGAATCCTGCCAATTCCGAGACATACGAAAAAATCCTGGAGAATTAGTTTTAACCATGTTGCGATCCTTGTCCATAAAAAATTATGCGCTTATCGACCAGGCACGAATGGATTTTGGTCCTGGCCTGACTGTGATTACGGGTGAAACGGGCGCTGGTAAGTCAATTATGCTTGGGGCCCTGGGGCTTGTTCTGGGGCAGCGTAGTGATGTTTCGGCCATACGAAATAAAGAGAATAAGTGCATCATTGAAGGGGCTTTTGATATTTCACCCTATGGACTGGAGCCACTCTTCAGAGAAGAAGATGTGGATTATGAAGAAGAGACAATACTAAGGCGCGAAATACTTCCCTCCGGCAAATCCCGGGCCTTTGTCAATGATACCCCGGTCAATCTGAATTTCCTCCGCTCTTTATCCGACCGCTTGATTGACGTGCACTCTCAGCATCAAAACCTGCTTTTGGGGGATAATCATTTTCAGTTAAATGTTGTGGATACAGTTGCCGGTAATGGGGATATACTTAAGGCATACCAGGAAACATACAGCGATTTTAAAAATCTTACGGCTGAAAAGAAGCGTTTGGAAGAGATGAATGCCCGGCAACGGGCTGATCAGGATTACTGGGAATTTCAATACAATCAACTCGAGGAGGCGGCTCTTCAGCCTGGAGAGCAGACCGAACTGGAGCAGGAACTGGAACAGTTGACCCACGTGGAAGAGATTAAATCGGCTCTATCGAAGGCATCTTATATGCTTTATGAGAGTGAAACCCCCATGGTGCAGGAACTTTACCATTTATCTGAAGAAATTAAGAAAATTGCATCCTATCTGCAGGAGGGGGAAGAATTGAGTGGACGGCTCCGGTCTACTTATATTGAGCTGAAAGACATTGCCGAAGAAGTTGCCGATAAAGAAGCCGGGGTTGAATTTGACCCTGCGCGGCAACAGGTTGTTCAGGAACGGCTCGATGTGATTTATTCTCTCCAGCAGAAGCATCATGTAGAATCGGTGGAAGAACTTATCAGCATTAAAGATGACCTGGCCGGAAAGCTGGAACAACTGGCTTCTTTTGATCAGGAAATTGACGCACTTCAGGAAAAAATTGAAAAAACGGAAGCCCGGCTGCATGAGTTGGCCGCTCAGCTTACAGGAAGTCGTGAAAAGGTATTTCAAACAATAGAGGATACAGTTGTGACCCAGTTGCAGGAACTGGGAATGCCCAATGCCAGGTTTTCGGTCAGCAATAAGGCCGGTGGAAGTTTTGGGGCACACGGGGTCGACGAGATCTCTTTTTTGTTTTCGGCCAATAAAAGTAGCGATCTGACTGACATCCCGAAGGTTGCCTCTGGTGGAGAGATTTCCAGAGTTATGCTTTGCATTAAATCACTGCTTTCTTCAGCCCGAGGGCTCCCTACCATTATTTTTGATGAGATTGATGCCGGCGTATCAGGTGAAATAGCCGACCGCATGGGACGGATCATGCAGGATATGGGACACCATATCCAAGTGATCAGCATTACCCATTTGCCTCAGATAGCCGGTAAGGGTGATCATCATTTTAAAGTTTTCAAGACTGAAACCGAACATCATACCCTTTCATCTGTTAAATCTTTGTCACCAGAAGAACGGGTCCAGGAGATTGCCGGCATGCTCAGTGGTTCGGAGTTGACAGATGCTGCTCTTGAAAATGCACGCCTCCTCTTGGAAAATTGATTTTCCTTAATTTTAGTTCCGAATGGAAACTTGTAATGTTCAATTATATAAGTCCTCCATGCACATTTTCCTGAATTTTGCGGCAAGGTAAAGATCTTATTTTTGAGTAATTTAAACAATTTTTATATAGATTCGATAAACAGAAACTCCGGCAATTTTTCACCACCCGCAAATTTACCATATATTTGCAGCGGAAAAACCCGGAACCATCTGGATATTTTTATCAGCGAATAATCATTAATAACAATATGGGAAAGAATTTGTTAGAAGGAAAACGCGGAATCATTTTCGGAGCTTTGAACGATAAGTCCATTGCCTGGAAAGTTGCTGAATTGGCACACCAAGAGGGCGCGACTTTTACTTTGTCCAACACGCACGTGGCTTGTCGGATGGGAGAAGTGACCAGTCTTGCCGAAAAGACCGGTGCACAGCTGATACCTGCCGATGCAACCAATGTGGAAGATTTGGAAAATGTTTTCCGTCAATCCATGGAAGTGCTTGGCGGAAAGATTGATTTTGTGCTGCATTCTATCGGGATGTCCCTGAATGTACGCAAGAAGCGCGTTTATCATGATCTCGACTATAACTATCTGCAAAAAACGCTTGACATATCGGCCATTTCATTTCACAAAATGCTCCAGGTGGCCTTTAAGCAGGATGCATTGAATGAGTGGGGATCAGTCCTTGCGCTTTCATATGTAGCTGCTCAGCGTACGCTTTACGGGTACAATGATATGGCCGATGCCAAAGCACTGCTGGAGTCTTTTGCGCGTAGTTTTGGATACATTTTCGGACGGGAGAAACGTGTCCGCGTCAATACCATTTCTCAGTCACCTACCGTTACCACTGCTGGTAGTGGCGTGAAAGGCATTGACGGACTTATTGATTTTTCCGATCGTATGTCACCGCTTGGAAATGCAGATGCCCAGGATTGTGCCAATTTTTGTGTTACGATGTTTTCGGATTACACCCGAAAGGTTACTATGCAAACCCTCTATCACGATGGTGGTTTCTCAAGCATGGGCATGAGCCTTCGGGCCATGAAACAGTACAACAAAAGCTTTGATTCAGGCGAAATCGAAGATATGTATTGATTGCTTTAGTATAAAGAATCTTGTAGAAACTGCTGATATCCCCGGATATTGGCAGTTTTTTTTGCTCTGAATTTTGCTTCGGGCTTGATGAAAAAAATCAACAGCTATTCTCATATATTCTTCGATGTCAGCGGTTTTTATTTTTTATGAGTTTCAATTTTTTGTGGCTATCCGTTTTTTGCCCCGGTATTAATAAAGGTTAAAACCATAAAACGATTTTGGTGTTTTTAGTTTTCAGATTACTTTTGGACCTTCAAACACGAACCAATGGAAATAAAACAAAGAATCATTGAGGGGGCCGGCAATCTTTTCTTTTCCCGCGGCATAAGGCGTGTAACGATGGACGAACTGGCCAGGGAGCTGGGGATGTCGAAACGCACGATTTATGAACATTTTAGCGATAAAACCGAATTGTTGCTGGCCATGCAGGCCCATTTCCAAAAGGAACATGAGCGTTACTTGCGTGAAATACTCGAAAGTTCCGAACATGTGATGGAAGTTATCATCGGTCTGCTTAAATACGGGCTCGAGGCCATTAATCATGTGAACCCTGTTTATCTGGAAGACTTGCGGAAATTTTATCCGGATATATGGGAAGAGAACATCAAAAAAGGCCGGGAATCGAATCAGCAACAAATGCATGAACTTCTTGAGCGTGGTAAACAGGAGGGGTTGTTCAGACCTGATATCAATTCTAAGCTGGTTGCCAGAATCTTTTATGAACACATCAATCTTCTTCACAGTGATGAGGCCTTTCCTAAAGATGAGTTTCCCCGTAAAGAATTGTTTGAGAATATGTTCCTGAACTTTGCACGCGGGATTTCGACACCCAAAGGAATGGAAGTTCTGGAAGAACTACTT
>JBNJDH010000158.1:0-7365 GCA_051744695.1 Bacteroidota bacterium
GCATCGACAAATCTTTCATTTAATATCGTCTTTTTCCTCACGAACCATTTTTCATTCCATGATGCGGGGAAGAACATATCTTCCGTTTTTCTTTGCAAGGGCTTTTCTGCACTCATCAAGCCCCGTATTTTTCATTTCCATGATCGTTACATGCGTTCCTATTATTTCGGGCTGATGGGCATCCGATCCGGCAAGGAGTGGCTTCATTTTGTCCCATCCCTGCATTTTTACTTGCTCCGGCGAAACCTTCGGACTGATCTCCAATGCATCGGCCCCGATATCGGGGGGAACAAACCCCAACTGGCTTGTCAGGCTATTGGATGAACGATCAATGTGGGCCGGGACAAAAAGCCCTCCCATTTCGTGGACAGCATCATAACACTGATCCAGATTCCGGTCCAGTGACATAATCAACAGCCGGTCCTCTTCTCCAAGAATATTTTCTTCTTTGTCTACCCACACCTGATCACCAAAATAATCGGGGCTGTTTTTTTGCACCATCAGCCACTTATCAAGCCAATTCTGAAAACGTTCTATGCCTGCCAGATCATCAAAAAACACCAGGCAATGAACTTCTTCGCGGGTATTGATCTCTGCCCCACCCCACACCGTGATGCCGGCTTTTTTCCCCATTTCCATAATCACCCGGCACTGCCGGGTTGAATTGTGATCGGTAATGGCCAATATGTCAAGGTCCTTTTTTTCAGCTTCCTGAATAATCCGTGCCGGACTCATTTCCAGGCTTCCACAGGGTGAAAGCACCGTATGGATATGCAAATCGGCACGATAAACATTCATACCCTCTTATTTTTCATTCTTCAAAAGCTCATAAAGCCGTCCGGCCAGCTCAAAAGTTTCAAGATCGGAGCCCAAAACAGGGATTTCCTCTTCATTCCCCTGCTCCAATGTATCGGCATCAGGCTTTAATCCTTTTACAAGAACGACAGCAGCCACTTCTTTCAAGGATGCAACGGCCATGACATTCTTATGCGTCTGAAGGGTAATCCAGACATCCCCTTCGGATGCATTGCCCATGACATCACTTAAAAGATCCGAGACATAGCCGCCTGTCACAGACCGGTTGAGGCCATTTTCTCCTCCATAAACCCTGAGTCCCATTTTCCGGACCACATCATTCACTGTCATTCTTTGCTCCTTTCTTATTACAATCTTTATCGAGACGGTTTTTCCCCCATATTTTTTCTATGATTCGCAAGGCATGTTCTCCGCTCAGCTTTCTATGCTTCTCCATCATTCTTTGAATAAAAACACATGCAGAAAGCTGCGATTCTCCCCTTACAATGTCTTCGGCCAGGTTTTGGCAGTTGGGGGCTCCACAGGCGCCACAATCGATTCCCGGCAGAAAACACATCAAATGCCTAACTTGCTGCATCTTACGCATAGCCTCACTCATATCCTCATCCAGGGCCATCATCGAACGGGGCTCCAGCGGAGCGATATCAAGATTTCTATCCATAAAATGGGTATATGCTTTAATATCGCCCGGAATATCCGCAACCCCTTTAAACCGACGTGCCCTTTTATCTAATCGCTCAGCCGTGAGGAAACGATTGCCCCCCACCAAAACACCACCTGCACAACTCTGATCACAGGCCCTCAATTCCAGGAAATCGACACTGGAAATCTCATCATTTTCCAGTTTTTCAAGAAATTCAATCACATTATGGATCTCATCAATGGCCAGGCACCGCCCCTCCATCTTGGAAGATTCGCCGTTGGTCAGGCCCCATTTAATGGCTCCCGGACTGAGCAGGGGGAGCATATCGCCCGGAGAAGTGCCCTGGGCCCGGCTTCGTGATTTAATTTTGCGGTAAATCTTATTGTAAATAAAGCTCATGTTGATGACACCATTTAGAGGTGAGTGCTCCTCACCCACCGGACTCTTCACGGCTGCAATCTTGGCAGCACAAGGCGTTACATAAAAAATTCCAATGTCATCAGGGGCTATACCTTCATCTTCGAGCCGCTTGCGAAAATATACCGCAGAGGCATCAATGGGGGGTTTGATCCGCAATACCTGATCCAGCAGGGAAGGAAATTTTATCTGGATCAGACGCACAATGGCCGGGCAGAAAGATGAGATCACCGGCTTATCATCGGCCTTGCGTGCAGCATCAATCATGGCCCGGTTGATGGTGCCGGCAGTATGTTCGGTCTGGAAAACATGCGTAAACCCGATTTCGCGCATCACCGAAAATATCTCCGATTCTGTTACATCAGAAGGAAATTGACCGATCAAAACAGCCGGAACCAAAGCCACGCGACATTTAAAATCAAATATCTTATCAAAATCGTCCTGTTCTACATATATGGCATCCACCGGACAGGCCCTCATACACTCCCCACAGTCAACACACCAGTTGTCGCGAATGCTCGCAATTCCGTCACGGATGCGAATGGCACCCGTGGGACATACATTCATACAATGCGTACATCCGTAGCAGAGATTCTCATCAACCTTTAGTGCATGATAAAATGCTGTTTCCGTCATCAACCTTTTCCATTTAAATGGTGTTTGTCCATAAAGCCCCATTTACTGTGTTACCCTTGAAATTGGAACTTTCTAAACAATCACATGATCAGCTTAATTCATTATCCATTTAATTAGTGTCTGTCCATAAAGTACCACTTGCTGCGTTACGCTTGCCGCCAAAATACTCATTTACGTGAGTAAACTGCGTTTTTGGCGGCTTCGCAAGCCCCCGATGATATCGGGGCAGGCTTTGCAATTCGCACTTTCTGACCAGACACATGACCAAAAACAAACTTTGTTTAATTTGTAAACGGGCTCTAATTAGCGGACTCTAAATAAATCACAATGTTTACCGTTGTCCCTTTACCCACTTTCGTATCAATATTCAATTCATCTGCGTTTTTTTTCATATTGGGAAGCCCCATGCCGGCGCCAAAACCCATTTCCCGGACGGCCGGGGATGCAGTGGAAAAACCTTCCTGCATGGCTTGCTCCAAATCGGGAATTCCCGGCCCATTGTCCTCAATCCTGATCTGAATCTGAGCGGGCCCGATCTCCACTTGAATGTTGCCGTTCCACGCATGGGCCACCACATTGACTTCCCCCTCGAACAATGCCACCACCAGCCGTTTGATAACCGGGGGCGGAACATTCAACTGCTTAAGCACCTTCTTTACGGCGCTGCTGGCATTGCCGGCTTTCGAAAAATTTCCACCCTTTATTTCATACTTAAACTTCATGCCCACACTTAATAAACCGGTTTCAGTCCTGCTTCATGCAAGAGCGAAACCGCCCTGAACATCGAATAACGGCATTGAATCAATACCATGTCGTTTTCAGTCGCAATTTCAGCCATGGCAGGCATTATTTTCTTGTTTCTCACAAATGCAATACACTCAATATCGGCCATTTCGGCGGTCCGAATTGTTTGCAAATTGGTCAGGCCGGTTAATAACACCAATTGATCACAGTCCAGAGTCAGCACATCACTCATCAAATCGCTGGCAAACCCATAAGATACTTCCTTTTCAAGAAACTGTTCGCCACAGACAACTTCTCCTTCCAGAATATTGACTAATTCCTTTATTTTCATGAATTAAATTTGCCTTTTTCTTCTCTTGTCCATCTTAACTGATGGCTATCAAACCACTAAATCATGGTTTTCTCAAAATGCAGAAAAATCCTTCTTGGTCACAAAATAACCGTCTGCTCTATCAAAAAAATTAAAGATTTTTTTCTACATTCCTTACACGAAACTACAATTTTTAACGATTTCAAAAAATAATATTTGGCATACTGTGTAATACATATCAAGTCTAAATTATCCTTGGCAATGAAGTTTATGCATCGTTTAAGAGACCTCATCCCCACAAAAAATAATTGTTTAATAATTTTTAAAAAAGGTGATAAAAGCTCTCTTCGAAGCCAACTCCCACATGAACATTGTTATGAAGGAATGATCAAAAAAATGGAAAGACATACCGGGAGAGTAATGATTACTTTCTGGCCAGGTGATTCAATTAAAACATTGCCCCAAAAACGCTTGCACTCAAGCAAGCAAATAACAGGGATAAACGCCTCAAATCAATATTTATATTCAATTTTCAGGAAGCCTACATGTGCTCCACATCAACTTCTTTCAGAAACTTTTCTTCAAGAGCGGTCACAATGCGTTTCACCACTGACCGTCGTATTTCCAGTTCCACAGGTAAATTGGGATCCTGGTGAGCGACATTAATACGGGTCCCGTTGAGCACATGAATTTTATCACTCTCGAGCAACATTCTTACGATCTGGTCGGCAGGGCCGTTCCCGAGATTGGAATCTTTATGAAAATTTTCCAGAATGCGGGCGACTTTCCCCAGCGTAAGAATACCTTCGGTGACAAGGTTGATGCCCTCCACGTACGAAGAAGGAGGCAGTTCTGGATCGGATGATTCCATCCCCACGTCAAATTCAAGAGCAAGCTCCCGGGCAACAATTTCAGCAGTTGTGCCGCCGGCAATAATTTTCTTTCCATTAAACCGTCTGACTTTTAGCGCAAAGTCAAGATCGTGCCGTTCATCAAACGGGGGCCCCGAAACCAACAACAGTTTCCGGGGTTCCCGAAAGTACACCACCCCGCAGGAATTATCGTCCTTGGGTTTATCTCCATCGTGCAAAGCGGCCATATTGACCACTTTCTTTGACAATTTGGAGGCCGATATAAACGGCTCGTTTTGCAGCACCCTGAAAACATACTCAATAGCCCCTTCGCGGCCCCATCCGAAAGGAAAAGAACGGGTTCCCATTCCCGACTGAATGATGCCGTCGCTCCAGAACACAATGCGGTCTTCCTTCTGAGCCATAAAAGTGCAGGTATTAATGATCTTCCCCTTATGACGCTCCGATTCAAGCTCAAGATTTTCCCAGCCGGGATCAAACTCCTGATTGTTTCTCAGCAAAAGACAGGAAGGATTGTCATACTCAACGATCGTGGTTTGACCGGTATCCTCCATATCTATAATGGTAAAGGTAGAATAACTGATTTTTCTGACCGAACAAACCGGCAGGGTGTTCATGATAATCTCTGCTGTCTTCTGCACTTCCCGGTGCTCTATCGTGAAATTAATGGCCATAGAAGCGGTTAGAGAGGCCAGCACATTGGCCTTCACCCCCGAACCCATGCCATCGGAAAGCACCACAATTGTTCTTCCTTCCTCACGTACCCGGCGGGACAAAAAAACATCGCCACAAATCGCTTCTCCTGTGTGGTTATTTTGCTCACAATAAATATCCAGAAAAATATTCTGCTCAGGTAAATGCATAATCTGTCAGGTATGATTTTCATCGATCCCGGCATCGTCGTCCCGGGATCCCAGTTTCTGGGCTTCAATTATGGAAGTAAGTATCTTTTCGGTTTTTGAAGCACTCTCGCCCAAAAGGAAGGCAATTTGTTGAACCGTCTCAAGATTTTCACTGATAACTTCCCTTGCTCTGTTCACAACCTCTTCACGGCGGACCTCAGGTGCCGTCAGATCGCGTATGATCCCCCCGACGATTTTATTTTTTTCAATGGTAAAAACGGAAACATTCAGCATGGTATTGCCCACCGAGGTATCGCGGTTCAGGAGGTCCTGCCCCGACTGCAGAACTGTTGCAAACAACTTATGAAAGGGGACCAGCGATGCCAGCTCAGCACCTTTCAGACCGGGAACCAATTCGTTGATATGCTGGGCATCTTCCCCAATCATGTTGATAAAACTGTGATTGGATTCGATTACTTTCAGGTTTTCATCCACAATGACCACCCCGGCACGGATCTTATTGAGCATAGCCGTAGTTGTTTCTGCAGCCAGCCGTGCTGCCTTTTCTTCTTCCCTTGCCTTTTCCTCGCTATTTTTTAAAGCTTCTTTGGTCTTTTTCAGCTTTTCATTGGTGGCATTGAGTTTTTCAATGTAAGTGTGCATTTTATGAAGGGCATAGGTATAACACATTTCATAATTGGTAAGGCCCTGGCAATAGGCCACAGCAAACTCACGGCACGAGGGGTAACCACAAGCACCACATCCAAGTTGGTCCTCCACTTTTCCTTTGCCCATTTCGTGCAAGACCCTTTGAATTTCATTCTCGGAAGGATAAGGCAAACGTTGATCACGAGGCTTAAACCGCCTACTGAGGTCCAGATCACTGAAAGATTCCAGCTGGTGCTGCCACTGCTCGTAATCAAAGTCTTTCAGGCGCTTGTTTACATATTTTATAACATCCGAACGCCTGGAAAACTTTTTCCCACCCGGAGACGTGCCGGGCCCCATAAGGCATCCTTCTTCACAATAAAATAGATCCAGATGCTGTTGAAGATCAATCTCGGATTGGAACTCCTGAAGGGATTGCAGGAAGTTGTTTCGCCCTTCGGTCATAATAATGCTTGCACTCAACAGATCCTGGTTGATGTCAACAGCCTGAAGCATTCCACGATTTATGGGGAAAAGCCCTCCTTTACGTCCAATGGGGGGATCAAAATCACTGAACTCCACAGAATTCTCTGTGATCCGGTCTTCGGTAAACATTTCCCGGAGCTCCTGAAAAGAAAGGACAGCATCTGTTCGTCCGTCTCCCTTAAACTGTTGAGCATCATCCTTGGCAGCCACACAAGCGGTGATATAAACAACCCTGGTGTTTTCACCATACAAACGCCTTGTCACTTTAGCCATTGCCACGTATGGAGGAACAATGGGAGCAAGATTGTCAACCAATTCGGGATGATATTTTTCCACATGAGATGTGACAGGCGGACACTTCGTGGTGATGTAATATTTCCCCTGAAAATTGTACAACAACTCCCTGTATTTGAAAGAAACCAGGTCCACACCAAAAGCGGCTTCCATAACATAAGTAAATCCCAATGCCCGAAGCATCCCCACAAATTTCCGGTAATCTTTGATATCAATATACTCGGCCGAAATGGTGGGATCGCAAACAGCAGCCACCGGAACATCATTACTGCCAAAAAGATCACGTATCTGCTGTTTTTCATCTCTCACTTCAATGGCATTCTGGCCACACATTGTCACACAATTGCCGCAACCGATGCAACGGGAAGGCAATATCTCGGCATGGTTGTCTTTTATCCATATCGCTTTGGCCGGGCAAACCCGTATACAAGTGAGACTTAAATTACATTTTTCCGGATCTACATGAATCAGCTGGCCCATATCTTACAATTATCCATAAAATTACACATCCTCTTCTTCACCTGAAAAATAACGATTCAATGACCGCCTCGGGTATCCGCTTGTCGGAAATGGTGAAATTATTCACCGCCCGCTGGGTCTGCGCCCCCCAGTATGCCCAATCAGGGATGGAAACCTCGCCCATGGTATCGGTTTCGA
>JBNJDH010000159.1:0-7189 GCA_051744695.1 Bacteroidota bacterium
TTTTTTACTCACACCTCTCCTTTTGCTGCGGCTTATATGTCCCCTAAACATCCAGGATTCAAACACAATCCAATATAAAATGGAAAAAATCCAGCAATCTCAATCCTAAAAGGCCCTTCAGATCTGCAAAGTTAACCTGGAAGCACAGGCCCCGATAAACAAGGGGACATCTACCAAAATTTACTACAAAAATATCAAAATAAAGGGAAAATCCCAAACACCCCTATACTACACACCTCATTTAAAGACACTTAAAAAACCGCAACAAAAAAAACTGTTGCGGCTTAAATTTCATCCGTATAATTATTACTTAAGTTATTGGCTGAATGGAACCTGCCTGACGTTTTATGAAAATGGAACCATCAATTTTAGCGTTTTTGCATCAAATAAACTAGAATGTTTCTGTTTCAAAAGCCGGCAGGCAGGCCTGTCTGCCGTTTTTTGTATATGTAACCATCATTTTCAATGGTGTTGGATCAAAAATCAGAATGCTTCTGTTTCATAAACCGCCAGGCAGGCCTGTCTGCCGTTTTCCATACAACTATCTTGCTATATGAAAAAAATATTGGTTTGTACAATTAATCTAATATTTCATAAAACGCCAGGCAAGCTCGCATGCAAGAACTTATACATGTTCCTTTGTGACAAACCTTGTCATGCTCGTTTCATTCCGAAAAAGTTGAAGTGATTAATCCTGGTAAGAAGCTTCTACAAAATCGGCATTTTGAAGATATTCACGACTCATACGAACACTTTCAAGGGGATCATAATCATACTCTTCCACCTCTACAACGATATAATCAAGCCCGGCCATTTCGGCATGATCAAATGCAGCTTCGAAATCAATTTCACCGCTCTCGCCAACCTCTTTTTCATCTTTCACATGCCAAAGGGGGAATCGCCCGGGATAATTGGTGAAATAGTCTACAACATTTTTCCCGCCTTCATGAATCCAATAAAGATCGATTTGAAAGAAAACCTTTTCAGGATCGGTGTTTTTCAACATATAGTCATAAATGACCTGACCTTCCAGTTCACTAAATTCCTGATCATGATTGTGGTAGCCAAAGACAATCCCGGCCTCACGACATTTTTCGCCAACAGCTTCAAAGTATTCACAATATTTTTGAAGTCCTTCGAGAGAATCGTAACCTTCATCTCCCATCCATGGTTGTACAATGTATTGAACCCCGGCCTTGGCATGCGCTTCAATACACTCGTCCCACCATTCCATGGTTTCGTCCCATGATGCAGAATCAGGAAGGTCCTGACCGGTATGGGAACTAAGAAACTTCATGCCACTTTCTTCGACAAGAGTGGTAAACTCTTCGGGTTCCATTCCGTAAAACTTTCCATCGGCATAACCGGCAGCCTCTACAAAGGTATAGCCCATTTCCCCGACTTCTTTAACAGTCTCTTTTGGGGCCTCTTGCATGGCATCGCGTACAGAGTACAACTGAAGCCCGATTTCTTTACTTTCTTCTTCTGTGCTACACATAGAAAATGTTGTTCCGAGAAACAACAATACCAGCGGAATCATTACCTTTTTCATTCTAAAATGTTTTTATTGGTTTTAATATTTGCGTGTGTAACCGTCATTTCTCAAGCAAAACTTAAGAAACCGGAAATTTTTTTTAAAAGTAATAAATCAATGGGTAAATCAGTACTTTTCCCCATAAAAAAATTCATCTATGATTTTTTTGAACGCTGGTAAAAAAAATTTCCCACAAATTAATGCGAAATCCAAAGAATGTTATTTTCTTTGTAACGTGAATAATTATTTATGCAGCTGGCATGAATGACAGGAAGCTCTTTCTATTATTTTATCTCAGTTGCATAGAATGCTTAACAAACAAACATTTTTAAAATGAAAACAGGAAAAGTAAAATTCTTTAATGAATCTAAAGGATTCGGATTTATTAAGGAAGACGAGTCGGAAAAAGAATTTTTTGTTCACGCCACCGGTCTTATTGACAAGATCAAGGAAGACGATGAAGTGAGCTTCGAACTCGTAGAAGGCCGTAAAGGTCTCAATGCAGTGGATGTTAAATTGGTTTAGAATATATTTTTCTCAATACCAGATTACATTTAACGAAGACAAAAAAAGGCGGTTCTGCAGAACCGCCTTTTTTTGTCCTTTCGCCTGAAAAAATAAACCAATTTTCAGAACATCAGGTTCTAAGTTGCTGCAATTTACGATGAAGCCTCTTCAGTTTGAATTTTTCAAAATATTCGATGATGCGGCGTAAAACATCAAGATAAAGGGTAACATACATAATCACAACACCAACCCAGATGACGATCAAATTGAAGGCAGGTGTTGACATGGACAAAGGCCCCATTTTTTTGGCCGGGGCATAAAAATGAGCCCTTCCCCAGTCGCCTGTAGGTTTTTTGTAGACCGGGTTCTGTTTCCGGATGAATTTTTCCCCGGTATAAACAAACTGTTTTCCACTTCTTTTATTCAACAGGAGATCAGCCAGGGATTCATTGTGATAGTCCACTTTAAAATCAACAACTTTCTCAGAAGACCCCATCTCATCTATAAGCTCTTCCATCTCCTGATCCCGGGCATTTTTCCAATGCTGATAATCTTGGTTGAATTTTTCCCGGGCCTCTCCAAGGGACTCTTCAGCCCTTTGGTAATGATTTTTGTCCCATACTTCTCCGGGACCAGGCGCTATTTCTTCAGGAACAAGTTCAGGATACTCTTCCTGTAACTGTTGAAAACCATTGTATAGCATGGACTGGTGTTCATCTCGGGTGGCTTTTTCACCCTGATCCTGAGCCCAACGGGCCATCTCCAGGTGGTTCAACAATTCGGGGATCAGGGCTGTCCCGTAATAGGAAGCATTACTCATCCCCTGCTCCTCTTCAAAAAAGTTTACATGATAATCATTGTTTTTAAATTGGTTCACAGCCAGAGCTTCATACGACCACCTTGACACCATCAGGTCCCCGATCCGGGGCACAAACTCCTCGGATGCCATGGACTTATGCAATTTATCAAAATCAACGATCACCCCGCTGAAAAGCAGATGGGGAACCAATATCAGGGGGATGAGTACATAAATGGCCACAACCGAATTCAGGCCGCTACTAATGTTAAGGCCAAGCATGTTGGCAAAACAAGCCGTAGAAAATAAAATCAGCCAATAGCTCCAGTTAAGACCTTTAATTTCAAGAATGCTATTGCCGATGAGTACGAACATTAAAGTCTGAACGGCTGAAATGAGGAACATGATCGTAACCTTGCTGTTAAGAAAGCTGAAACGACTCAAATTAAGAAACGACTCCCTTTTTAAAAGCTTGCGGTCTTTGATGATCTCCTCAGCACTAACATTCAGGCCAATGAACAAAGAAACCACCACACACATAAACAGGTAGGCGGGAATATTCACATTCTCGGAAAACACATAAGCATCAGGATCGGAGGAAGTACCGGCAAGAAATTTTGTAAAAAAACTAAGCACCAACGCCAAAACCGGAGCTTCCAGGATATTGATCAGCATATACTGACGGTCCTTCAGTTTTGAAAGCCCGTCGCGCAATGTATATATCCAGAATTGTTTCCGCCGGTTGGGTATATTGTAAAGATTTTCCGGCAAAGGTTCCTTTTTATCAATCCGGCGTTTTACCTTCCATTGAAATTTGCTCTCAAAATTTTCAAGATAATGCCGATACCATTCTTCAGGTTTCACCTTCCGTTCACGAATAAGTTTTCCATAAGGATTAACCATCCGTGCCTCCACAATGCGTAAAACCTGCTCCGACTTCACATTACCACAAACATGACATTCCCGTTCTTCCGGATTCACATAATTGGCCATCTTTTTAAAATAAACGATGGCATCCATGGGATTGCCGTTAAAGATGATGTAACCGCCCTTGTCGATAATGAGCATTTTATCAAACATCTTGTATATATCGGAAGCAGGCTGGTGTATATTGAGAATGACCAACTTTCCTTTCAGGACCTGCCGTTTCAGAAGCGACATGACTTTTTCTGAATCCATTGAGGAAAGGCCGGAAGTAGGTTCATCCACAAAAAGAACTGAAGGCTCCCGAATGAGCTCAAGGGCAATATTCAGGCGCTTGCGCTGTCCCCCGCTCAAAATTTTATTGAGGGGGTCGCCTACCACCAGGTTCCTGGCTTCCACAAGATCAAAATCCCGCAATGCATTGTCTACCCTCCGGAGGATCTCTTCATGGCTTTGGTCACTAAAACATAGCCGGGCATTAAAATAAAGGTTCTCAAAAACGGTGAGCTCTTCCTTTAGTAAATCTTCCTGCGGCACATACCCGATGACGCCCTGGAGGGTCTCATCTTCCTGATAAAGGTCATAACCGTTTACAGTGATTTTACCATTGGAGGGCTTGTAATTCCCGTTCATTACATTCAAAAGAGTGGACTTCCCGGTACCACTGCCGCCCATAATGCCAACCAGCTGACCGGACCGGCCCGTAAAGCTGAAACGGTGAATGCCAATCTGATCGTTATTAAATTTATAGGTTACATCCACAGCCCGGTAGATGATTCGCGCCTTATCGATACGCTGAATGAATTTTTCGGCCACCCGTCCATAATAAACAGGTTCCATCCTGGAGGTCTTGATCACTGCACCGACTGCCAGGATATAAGTCCGGTTCTGTTCAACTTTATGGCCGTTCAGATAAAGGTTTCGGGCACCCCAGTAACGGAAAACAAATGTTTTGGTGCTCCTGACCCTCAATACCCAGACCACGACCTGCTGCCTGGAATTGTAAATGTGTTTAATTGCAGGATCGGGCGGCTCCTTATCGCCACCTATGTAGAGCAGGGACCCTTTATCATTCACATCTTCGGGGGTCTCAAGAATAAAAGCCTTCAGGTTGGCATAATCCTGGGGATCAATCTTCAGGTTTTCAGCCAGAAGGTCCACAAAATAATGCTCTTCTTCACTGATTGTTTCTTCCTTTTTCAGGAAATCGAGCAGCTGAACAAACAAAATCACTTTGGGTTCCTGCTCTAACTCCTGGTTGATCTGGTTGCAGATATTCAGGATGCGGGTCTGATTATCCGATGCCTGTTTTTCAATCAACTCCCGGTTGTTGCTGTAAACATGCGAATGATACCGCTCGAGGAAACTGTCGAATTTCTCAAGGTATTGCTGAACATATTCGGAGTTGAAATGGCGGGCCAGAAAATCTTCAACCATATAACGCGCCCTTCCGGTTTTGCTCTCCGTTTTAAGATCGGTGAGAAGAGCAAAAAGCTTCATAAGGGATTCAAGAAGCGCTTCCGTTAATGTTTGTTCCATGCATCCACGGTTTACAAGGTCAATTTTTACGACCGGGATTTTTACTTATAATCACGAAAAGCCATCCATGACAAAGTCCGGATGGCTTCTCAAACGATTTTGGGAAATTGTCTATGGACCTTTATTCATTTATTCAACAAAATCTTCCCTTACTTCGGCAACCTCCTCGGTAATGGTATTCATCTGATTTTCTGAAATGGCAGTGTCTTCAACTTTGTTGTAAACCTTCGCTATGGGTTCAAGTTGTTCCATAACGTCAGCCACATCTGAGTCGTCTTCATATTTTTTCATCAGATCCAGCAACTTGTTTAGAGAGGATTTTTGCTGCATGACAATACGGACCATTTCTTTGTTCTGATATGTATTTTCAGAAATGTGGGTGGTTATATAGAGCGCTTCCACCCAACTGCCTGCCAACACAAGCATGGAAACCGCTCCCCGGCCATTGGCATTCAGGTGATCATAGGTATCATAAAATGTATTGGTAATGATCTCTACCAGTTTTTCTTTATTGTCCTCGTTTTCTTCCACCTGCTCAACAATATCGGAAGGAAGTGCACTTGACATATTCAGAGCATCCACCAGTTTCTTTGAAGCTTCCATATAATCAATCGTCTGTTGTTTCTGATTATATGTACTGGCATAACTCAAATCGGCTCCGTAAACCCCAAGATTCAGAGCTTGTTTCTTCTCTGTGAGATATTTATCAACATTATCTGTCGAATTGGATAAAGAAAGAATATAAGAAGCTCCGATGCGATTAAGCATTTCAGTCACTTCAAACGTTGTAGGTAATGGATATACAAATTCACGAACGTCTTCTTCAACCTCCTCCTTCTCTATCCGCGGAGTGGATTTTGTTTTCTCATCACCATCACCATCCCGGCTGTCTTTTTTTCCACTGGATTGACAGGCCGTAAAAACCAGTGCCACAGAAACAACTATGGCAATTAATGGTTGATTGAACACAGTTCTCATAGTCTTTCAGCTTTATTTTGTTTCTACAAATATATAATAGATCGATAGATTTTTAGATAATTGATGTTAGATATTTCACATAACCCTGATAAAAGGCATTTTAACACATAAAACAAACCGCATTCAATAGACTGAATTGCAATAATTTAAGCAATAATAGCTAATTCATAAATGAAAAATAAGATTCTAAGACAAAAGAAGCAAGAGCATTATTCTCCAAACTTAATATCTCTCACAAGCAGCTGTAAAGGCATGGGTTCATTGTATCCGCTTTTTTCTATTGTATAGCAGATATCAAAGGGGCGGGGCTCTTTGATCTTTTGGATTAAATGACCTTTGCCAAAAGCAATACCTTTAATGATTTTGGGAGAAGTGCTCTCAATAAGCTCGAGTTTCAAATGTTCTTTCTCCTTACCTACCACTTTACTCGTTCCGAAATCGTAGACATTACGGGTAACAAAAACCGGTTTAAGATTGCCCGGCCCAAAAGGACGAAACTGATTTAACTTTTCAAAAAATTCACAGGTTATATCGCCCAGGTCAAGTTCAGCATCGACTTCAATCTGGGGAACCATCTGTTCTGGCTTAATGGAATCGGCCACCACCTTTTCAAATCGCTCGGAGAAAGCGGGGATATTTTCAGGCCGCAGGGTAAATCCGGCCGCGTAAGTGTGTCCCCCGAAATTTTCCAAAAGGTCCTGACAAGCTTCAATGGCGCTGTAAAGATCAAAACCATCCACAGACCGGGCCGACCCTGTCACCAAACCTTTAGATGAAGTAAGCACAACGGTAGGTCTGTAAAAAGTTTCGGTAAGTCGTGATGCCACAATTCCAATCACGCCTTTGTGCCATTCAGGCTGAAAGATCACGGTGGTCTTTCGTTCTTTTTGTGTCTCGTCCGCTGCAATCAG
>JBNJDH010000160.1:0-7185 GCA_051744695.1 Bacteroidota bacterium
TTTGGGATGACATCAGATGATTTTTATCCCGGCAATGTATCTTCGCTCGAAGAAAAATTGAGCTCTTCTTTTGAAAATTTTCCAGATGAGGTTGGACAACTATGCATCAGCGGTGCCGAACTTGCCGAAAATGCCGATCATCGTTCCCGCGCCCAGACTCTTTATCTCCTTGCCTGGGATGCCCTCCAGTATGCTGAAAACGAAACCCAGACTTTCCGGTTTGATCGTATGGTTGAAATGAATGCTGTTCGTGATAAACTGGCCTTGATGGGGATTAATGTAGGGGAGAATTAGCAGAGACGCAGGCTGTGCGTCTCTACCCTGAACCCCGAATTCAAAACTCTGCATATAAAGTGAAAAAGGCGAATCAGAGTTCGCCTCACCTCCTAAAAAATATTCGAAATCTTCACACCGGCATAGACTGTTCTTGGAGATATGGGGCCGTAGATGTAGCCCGGATCCCTGTCTTTGCCTGTGTCGAAATCACTCTGGTAACTGTTGAGGATGTTTTTTGAACCGACGTAGATGTCAAAATCTCCCCGCTTTGTTTCGATGCAACGGGTGAGTTTAACCGACCAGTCGAAAAACGGGTCGGACTCTTTCAGGTTGCCTTCTTCCGGGTTGTCGGCCATCGGACCGAAATATGGAACAAGCATTTGTCCTGTATAGGTAGCATCGGAAGATATTTCCCAATGATTGATTGGTTCCCAGTTGAGGTTGAAATATCCGTAATTATCGGGTGTTCTGAAAAAACGTGTTTCCTCAAATTCCCGGGGAGCCCCGTATTCACTCTTCTGAACAGTAAATCCGGCGTTCAGGTTAAAGGTTTGTGAAGCCACCCATTTGGCTTCCATGTTGACCCCTTGAACGGTGGCTCCTTCTTCTTCATTGACGCGGGTGTAAACCACTTTCCCCGATTCATCGGGAGTGCCGATTTCATTGGCGAAAGGATCACTCAGTCGGGTATGGAAGAATTCCGCCAAAAGTTCCAGGTTGGTTGATGGTTTGCTTATTATGTAACTCAGCGAACCTGTGTAGCTGTGACTGGTTTCCTGTTTCAGGTCAGGATCATTTTTATGAATGACCTGCCGGCTGTCCGAGGTTTCAATATGCAGATCTTCATCAAAAATTTGCGGGGCCCGGTAACCTTTGGCATAGCTTGCTCTGAACTGTAAAGGTCCGGACAGGCCGTAAAGCATCGTTACTCGTGGACTGAGTACGTTGTTTGAGAGCTCACTGCCGGTGACATTGTCGGATATGTTGTATTGATCCAGACGCAAACCTGCTGAGAGGGAGAGTTCGCCAAAGAACCGCTGTTCAATTTGAGCAAATCCCCCGCTGACAAGGGTTTCCTGATCTGCAATGGTGCGTGCCGGCACCTCTTCTTCCTGAATTTCCATGGTGTTTTCATCTACTGAAAATTCGCGGTATCCCAGTTTTTTGTCCAAAAGATTTCCGCCATTTAATTCGAGTCCGGCAATGATGTCGCCTTGTCCGGTAATGATTTTATATTGTACACCCCCGGAATAGGAGAGATCTTCTGTGTTGCCGTACGCGTCCAGTGCCTGACCGGCACCGTAGTAGGAGTCTCGTTGAATGTCTTGCGCCGCGGCGTAAGTCGTGAGTTCCTGGTCAGGGCCGGGAAAGTAGGTCCAGGAAATGTTCCCGCTATTGATGCTGTGTTCTGTGGCCTCGGCAATTTGGGCTTCATGCAGGGGGGCATCAAATTGATCCCCACCGCGACGTTCTTCCCGGATATGAAAGAAATCGGTCACAAGCTTGCTTTTATTCCCTGTACGCAGCGACCATTGCCCGCCCACGGTTGTGTTGTTGATTTCTGACAGTTCAGAAAATCCGTCATCATTGGCATCAAAAGGTTTGCGGTCCCGGATAGAGCCATAAAGAGCCACGCCGTTTTTGTTTTCTTCATCTGAAAGGGTGGTGTTGAAATTGACCTGACGTTCGGTGCCCGGATCGGCCTGGTCATAAAAACTCCCTATGTGGCTGGTCCGTGCGCTTACAGAATATTGGTTTTTATTGGGCTCG
Source organism: Bacteroidota bacterium (assembly GCA_051744695.1). Taxonomy (GTDB): domain Bacteria; phylum Bacteroidota; class Bacteroidia; order Bacteroidales; family Marinilabiliaceae; genus Marinilabilia. The sequence continues at coordinate 2,047 of JBNJDH010000160.1, forward strand.
CGAGTCAGAACGTTGACTGTGCCGGCAATGGCATTGCTCCCGTAAAGAGCCGAACCACCGCCCCGGACAACTTCCACCCGTTCAATCATATTGGCAGGGATCAATTCCAGTCCATAAACCGCTGCCAATCCGCTGAAAATGGGCCGGCCATTGATCAATATCTGGGTGTAGGGGCCGTCCATGCCATTCATCCGAAGGGAGTTGGCACCGCAGTTGCCACAATTGTTTTCAATACGGAGCCCCGGGCTAAAGGCAAGCCCCTCACTGAGGTTTGCTGCCTGGATCGCCTCCAGCATGGGATTGTTGAGGGTGTTTACAATGACAGAGGATTCTCTTCTTTTTTCGTCGTCCCTGGCCGCTGTTACCACAACTTGTTCCAGGCCGAGCACATCTTCTTCAATATCAAAGGAGATCTTGTTTTTTTCTCCTCCTTCGATATCTAATTGTTTTTCTTCGGGTTTATACCCCAGGGCCCGGATCACTATTGTTTGTTCCCCCGCGGGGAGCTCAATGTCAAATTTCCCCTTCTCGTTCGCGGCTGTACCGATGGTTGTCGATTTAACCTGGACTGTAGCATGAGGGATTGGTTCGCCGTTTGCAGTAATCTGGCCCTCCAGAGAAGATGTTGGTGGATTGCTTTGGTTGTCATCCTCCTCTGTTGCCGGGAATACATTTATGTTGTTTGAAAATAGAAAAAATAATATCAGAAATATGGAAGTGAAGTTGCTGAAATTCATGTTTGACTTTTTTGGTTGAGAATGGTTGGTAAAACCTAATGATCATGGTCGTGTCCCTCTGTTTAAAATTCCTGACAGGCACGCAAGAATTCAGTTACAGGCATAACCTGTTCGGAATAGGACGATATACCCCCTGTTAGGCGATTGAATCATCCTTAAACAATTGATTGTTAAAATTTTGTTTTAGACAGGTCGTGTGAAAAGAAAAGGCGGACCTCTTTGGGGATTGTTGAAAAAGAATTCTTCGGAGATGCAGAAAGGGACCTCGCTCTGCAAAAATTGACCAGGGGTGGTCAGAACAGTGAATTTAGTATTGTTCTCTTCGAAATAATTGGAAAGCCCCGTAAGGATCAGATAGCTGAACGGTGTGTGCTCATGTCCCGGATCGTTGTTTTGATCTTCTTTTTCCGGGCTGCCGTCATCGTTCTGATGAGTCGCATGTCCTTGTGGCTGTTCTTGTGTAAAAGGGTGAGCATGAACGACCCGGGTTCCATCGTTCAAAACATGGGTGTGGAGAAAAAGGGCATACGATACAATGATCAACCAATGGGCAAGAAGAAGGGAGATGCCCACGGTCTTTTTGCTTTTGGAGAAGCGCCAGTATGTATACCATTTCTTCATCGGTTGCAAAAGTAGTCAGATCAAACCAGCCATCCAATCCCCAAAAGTTGGCATTTTTATTATCCGCCCGATTTTTTTGTTTTGGTGTAACCGTTTTTGTGGAGATGTTCCAGTATCCTGTCACGGAAATCGCCCTGAATCAGGATTTCTCCGTTTTTGGCGGAGCCTCCTGCACCACAGATGCCTTTTAGTTTTTTCCCAAGGTCCTGCAAGTCGTCTTCACTTCCCTGGAAACCCGTGATGAGGGTTACGGTCTTGCCTTTCCGGTTTTTACGATCCAGCATGATCCGTAAATTCTGTTTTTGCGGCGGTAGGGTTTCCGTTTCTTCTTCACTATGTTCCTGAGGTTCGAAGTCAGGGTTGGTGCTGTAGACCATTCCTCCGCCTTTGTTCTTTTTCTTAGCCATAATTTGGTGAGGCTTTTAGTTTATGCAAAAATAAGGATTTTCTAATGACAATAGATCGTTAGATTATTAGATGTTAGTGCTCAGTCGCAGAGTCAGAAGTCAGAAGTAGCTGAAAGCTCGAAGCTCAAAGCTGGAAGGAAAAGTTGCTCAATTTAAACATAAATGAATGGCGTAAGCCATTTTTCTTACAAGTATCATTATTTGCCATAGAGTTTCATTTTCAGCATCCTGATTTATTTGTAACCGTTGTAAATAAGAGATGTAGTGGAGGGATTTTTGTCTTCAACGCTGATATTACTAATTTTGCACCCACTTTTGTGAAAAATTGGAAGTCAAAAATAGAGTCAAAGCCTAATTTTATAACTTACCAGTATTAAAATGAATAAAGTTGTAAGTAAAGAATTCTTTTCGGAAAATGTTTTTCGCCTTGAAGTGGAAGCGCCCCGGATTGCAAAATCGCGCCGAGCCGGCCATTTTGTTATTCTTCGTGTGGATGAAAAGGGAGAACGTGTTCCGTTAACCATCGCTTCATCGGATCCGGAAAAAGGAACCATCACCCTGGTTATTCAGCGAGTTGGTGTCACTACCCGAAAGCTGTCTGAGCTGGAACCCGGCGATACCATTTTAGACCTTGTTGGTCCTCTCGGACAGGCCACGGAAGTAAAGAAAGTGGGGACAGTTCTTGCGTGTGCCGGGGGTGTAGGTGTAGCTCCCATGCTTCCTATTGTAGAGGCACATAAGAAAGCGGGAAACAGAGTGGTTTCCATTATTGCTGCTCGCAGTAAAGACTTGATCATCCTTGAAGACCAGATTCGGGAACACTCGGATGAGTTGATCGTGATGACCGATGATGGTTCTTATGGCAAAAAAGGCCTGATCACCGAAGGTATGGAGGAAGTCATAGCCCGTGAACATGTGGATGAAGCCGTGATCATCGGGCCCGCCGTGATGATGAAATTTGCTTCTGAAGTCACCCGCAAACACAATATTCCCTCGGTAGCCAGTTTGAATACCATTATGGTTGATGGCACCGGTATGTGTGGTGCTTGCCGCGTAACTGTCGATGGAAAAACCAAATTTGTTTGTGTGGATGGTCCTGAATTCGATGCGCACAAGGTCGATTTTGATGAAATGATGAAGCGGCTCAATGGATATAAGGATTTTGAGAAAGATGCCGATGAGCGGTTTCGCCAGGAGCATAATCAGTAATTTTCATTCTCAAAGCAATTCCGGGTTATGGAATTGTTTGGGTTCTGATCACTGATTTTTTTAAATGTTCAGAACCTGCCCTTGTCATTTATCTGTTTCGTTTATTGCTTAAAAAGGCATGAAAGGAGAACAACCTATGGAAAAAAAAGATATATTAAAACAGGAACGCGACGCTGACTGGCGTAAGGAACTACGCGGAAAAATAAAAAATAAAGAACGGACCAACATGGAGCGGGTGAAAATGCCCGAATCTGATCCCACGGAGAGAAGCCGTTCCTATGTGGAAGTGAATAAAGGACTCTCTCAGGAACAGGCCATTACCGAAGCCCAAAGGTGTTTGGATTGCGCCAATCCTACATGCGTTGAAGGTTGTCCGGTAGAGATTAATATCCCCAAATTCATTAAAAATATTGAGAGGGGAGAATTCTCGGAAGCTGCCCGTGTTTTGAAGGAAACCAATACCCTTCCTGCTGTATGCGGTCGTGTATGTCCCCAGGAAAAGCAGTGTGAGGAAAGTTGTTTTTACACGCAGAAATTGAAAAAACCTGCCATTGCCATTGGTTATCTCGAACGTTTTGCAGCCGATTACGAGATTGATTCCGGAAACATCTCTGTTCCCGAAAGGGCCCCTTCCAAAAACAGAAAAATTGCCTGCATTGGTTCTGGTCCCGCCGGACTTGCTTTTGCCGGCGATATGGCCAAAAGAGGTTACGATGTTACCGTTTTTGAGGCTTTGCATGAGGTTGGTGGTGTCTTGAAATACGGGATCCCGGAATTTCGTCTCCCCAACAAAGTGGTGGATATTGAGGTTGAAAACCTCCGGAAAATGGGGGTGAAGTTCGAAACCAGTTTCATCGTCGGGAAGACAGCCTCCATTGAAGATCTCCAGGAAGAAGGATTTGAAGGTTTTTTTGCCGGAAGTGGTGCCGGACTGCCTCGTTTTATGGGCATTCCCGGGGAAAACCTGGTGGGTGTACTCAGCTCTAATGAGTACCTGACCCGTGTCAATCTGATGGAGGCCAACAAAGATGAAACCGATACCCCCATTCTGAAGGGCAAAAAAGTTGCTGTAATTGGAGGGGGAAATACAGCTATGGACTCTGTACGCACAGCTCTGCGCCTTGGTGCGGAAAAAGCCATGATCATTTATCGTCGTTCCGAAGAGGAGATGCCGGCTCGTGTGGAGGAGATCAAACATGCCAAGGAAGAAGGGGTTGAATTTATGAATCTCCAGAATCCCCTGGAATACATCGGAGATGCCAAAGGCTATGTGCGTCAGGCCCGCATTCAGCGTATGGAGCTTGGTGAGCCCGATGCCAGCGGACGTCGCCGTCCGGTGCCCATTGAGGGTTCTGAATATTTGCTTGATGTGGATACGGTCGTGGTCAGCGTGGGTGTTTCGCCCAATCCGTTGATTCCGCAATCGCTGCCCGACCTTGAAACAACAGACTGGAGCACCCTGGTGGTGGATGATGAAACACTCCGGACCTCCGTGCCGTTTATGTTTGCCGGTGGCGACATTGTGCGGGGTGGTGCCACCGTGATCCTTGCTATGGGTGACGGTCGCCGTGCTGCTGCCTCCATGGATCGCCAGCTTTCCGGAAACACGGAAAAGAGTGCTGCTTCTGCAGAATCCACCGAATAGTTCGTGAGATCTATAATGTATTACGCATGACGACCTCCTGGAAGATCAGGAGGAATGAAAAAAACATAGAACCATGACAAATTTGAAGACCAAATATCTGGGCCTTGAATTGAAAAATCCTCTTGTGATCGGGAGTTCCGGGCTCACAGGCAAGGCCGATTCCATTATTAAAATGGCCGATTATGGGGCATCCGCTGTTGTCCTGAAATCGCTTTTCGAGGAAGAGATCATCATGGAGCACGAAAAAGCGATGAAAGAACAGATGGGGCACCAGGAAAACAATCTGGAATTCCTGGACTATTTCGATTATCAGCTGAAAAAGGGCCGTTTTGAAGAGACCCGTAAGCTAATCGATGAGATCAAAGCCAATTCCGACATTCGGGTTATAGCCAGTATCAATTGCTATTCGGTGGGAGAGTGGTTTTCTTATGCGCACCTGCTCGAAGAGGCCGGCGCTGATGCCCTTGAACTGAACCTTTACAGGATTCCTTCGCGGACAAACCTGGAAGCGCCCGAAATT